>CANHCG010000223.1 GCA_947459055.1 Cytophagaceae bacterium
ATTAGGCTTAGCATCCAATAAACCGGTATTTGAATTACAAAAACTAGATATTTCCGTTTGATAATCATCCAAGGGATGTCCCGAAATATAAACACCTACAACCTCTTTTTCATTTTTCAATTGTTCCATCGCTGACCAAGCGTCCCCTGTAGGAATTTTAGGCTGACTAATATCATTCCCCGTACCTGCACCTAGTTCACCAAACAACGATTGCGTCGCAGCTGCCTTTAACTCTGCCATTTTGGAGGCATAACGAACAATTTTATCTATAAAACTAGTACCATCACTGTCCAAGGCAAAATATTGAGATCGCTGTACCGCCGGAAAACAATCAAAAGCCCCCGCCAAAGCCAAAGATTCTAAACTGCGTTTATTCACTTGACGCACATTAATCCTCGAAACAAAATCAAAAATATCTTTGTACTCGCCATGACGATTCCGCTCCTCTACGATCACATCCACCGCGGCTTCACCCACTCCCTTAATCGCACCCATCCCGAAACGAATTTGGCCTTTTTTGTTCACAGCAAAAGAACGAGAGGATTCATTGACATCTGGGACAAGCAATGGAATCCCCATTCGCTTACATTCATCCATGAAAAACGTAATTTTTTCAATATTCCCTAAGGAATTTGAAAGTACCGCCGCCATGAATTCGGCTGGGTAATTTGCTTTCAAATAGCCCGTTTGATACGCCACTAAGCCATAACAAGTACTATGAGATTTATTAAAAGCGTATTGGGCAAAGGCCTCCCAATCGGTCCAAATCTTTTCTAGCCGGTCAGAGGGATGCTGATTCGCCTGCCCACCTTCCATGAATTTACCCTTCATTTTATCGATGGTCGCCTTATCTTTCTTTCCCATAGCCTTCCGAAGGACATCCGCGTCACCCTTCGTGAAATTGGCCAATTTTTGCGAAAGAAGCATTACTTGCTCCTGATACACCGTAATCCCATACGTATCGCTCAAATATTCCTCCATCTCCGGAAGGTCATACTCGATTTTCTCCCGACCATGTTTCCGCGCAATGTAATTCGGGATATACACCATCGGTCCTGGTCGAAACAAGGCATTCATTGCAATTAAATCTGAAAATTGATCGGGTTTCAAATCCTTTAAATGCTTTTGCATGCCAGGTGACTCAAATTGGAACGTCCCATTCGTTTCCGCACGTTGATATAAAGCATAGGTTGTCGGATCATCCAATGGCAATTCATCTAGATCAATCGTTACGCCATGATTTTGCTTAATCAATCGAATCGCCTCTTTCAAAATCGAAAGAGTTTTTAATCCCAAAAAGTCCATCTTTATTACCCCCGCATTCTCTATCACGGAACCGTCATATTGGGTGATTAATAAACTCACATCTTTAGAAGAAGCCACTGGTAATATATCGGTCAAATCACTTGGAGCAATGATAATACCCGCCGCATGAATACCCGTTCCTCGTACCGAACCCTCCAACACCATCGCATTTTCAATCACCGTCCCCGGTAATCCGCCAGCTTCTTTGATCTTCCGCAATTGCTTTACTTGTTCAATCTCCTCCGGATTCAAACCCTCCTTGTCCGATAAACTATTTTCCCCTGAAAGAGACGCATTAAATATCCGATCTAAGGTGATTTTTGGCTTTTCTGGTACTAATTTGGCAAGCGCATTTGATTCAGACAGGGGTAAGTCCAACACCCGCGCGACATCTTTAATCGACATTTTGGCAGCCATCGTACCATAAGTCGCAATATGCGCTACCTGATTACGCCCATATTTATCGACCACATAGTCGATGACCTTTTGCCTACCTTCATCATCAAAATCCGTATCAATATCGGGCAATGATTTCCGATCTGGATTTAAAAAACGCTCAAATAGCAAATTATATTTAATGGGATCTATATTCGTAATCCCCAAACAATAGGCGACTACTGAACCAGCCGCTGATCCCCGACCCGGCCCTACGTAAACCCCTAGTTCCTTTCCAGCATTAATAAAATCAGCAACAATTAAGAAATATCCCGCAAAACCCATGGTTTTGATCGTATATAATTCAAAACGAAGGCGTTCTTCTACAACCGCATCAATATCCCGGTATCGCTTTTTCGCACCTTCCATGGTCAAATGCTCCAAAAAATCATCTTGCGATTGAAAATTCGTAGGTATTTGAAAATTGGGCAATAAAACATCCTTTGTCAACTTTAAGGTCTCTACTTTACCTACAATTTCATTCGTATTATCAATCGCCTCTGGAATATGTGACCACAATTGGGTCATTTCCTCCGTCGTTTTAAAATAAAATTGGTCATTGTAAAAAGCAAATCGACGGCCTTTCATGTCTGAATCGCCTTCGATATCCTTGTACGTTGGCGTCGCCTGTTTTTCACCCGTATTTATACACAGCAAAATATCATGGGCATTCGCATCTTTTTGATCTAAATAATGGCTGTCATTCGAGGCAATAACTTTGACATTGTATTTTTTGGCAAAACGCAAAAGGACCTCGTTGACCGTTTGTTGCTCCGGAATATGGTGATTTTGAACCTCCACATAATAATCTTCACCAAATAAGTCCAACCACCATTTGAATTCCTTTTCAGCCTCAGCCTCACCCGACCGCAAAATCGCTTGGGGCACAGAAGCACCTAAGCAGCATGTCGTTGCAATTAATCCTTTATGATATTTTAAAACTAATTCTTTATCAATCCGAGGGTATTTCGAATACATCCCCTCCATAAACCCTAAAGAACATAATTTGACCAAATTTTGATACCCCTCAGGATTCTTCGCCAAAAACAATTGGTGATACCGTTTATCCTTTTGTTCCTTTGTAAATGCCTGTTTATGCCGATCGGCAACTAAATAAAACTCACAGCCAACAATCGGTTTAACTCCATGCTTACCCGCTTCTGCCACAAATTGAAATGCCCCAAACATATTTCCATGGTCCGTAATGGCCACCGCAGGCATGTTATCTGCCTTTGCCTTTTTGAACATCGAGGAAATTTTCGAGGCACCGTCGAGCAAGGAAAACTGAGAATGGTTGTGCAAATGCGAAAATTGCATAAAATATATGATTACTTTAAAAAGGGTTCTTTTTCAAAAAATATAGCATTCAAAAAATCCAAAAAAGGTTTTAACACCTTGGCCGATTGGATTAATCGCTCCGTGAATTCCGGATGAACAATTTCCTCATCCGTAAAATGTTGCCAATAGAACAACTGTTTTCGTTTCAACCATTCCGCTTCTGGATGATCCACTGGAAACCCTTTAGGAATTTTCTTCAATGATTCCCCTTCAGGTAAGCCAAAGGTTTTACGAAATAGGGGAGATTCAACAATCGTAAGAAATGATTTCGCATTATAATCGATTTCTTGACGAAAATTAGCCAATTGCTCTGAGGTAGCATTATACATACCCCCACCCAAAAAACTTTTTCCACCGGGTTCGATGTGAAGGTAATAATCCATATAACCTGATTTTCGACCTCCTTCGGAAAAACTAGCAGAAAACCAAGTTTTGTAAGGCTCCTTATTTTTCGAAAATCGAACATCCCGATAAATCCGATAGGAACAATCCTTGATTTTCACCCCATCCATGTTTTCAAAATCGGCAAATTCTAAAATCAAATCCCCGATGTATTTGTCAAAATTTGCCTTTTCCTGATCATAAATATCCTTCTGAATCGCAAACCATTCTCGCGAATTATTTTGCTTTAAATCGGTTAAAAATGAAAGGAGTTGGGGAGAAACGGACATGAAACGAAATTAACAATTTTATTGGGAGAATTGCCCAATTTTAATGATTTTTGTAAAAATTAAATCAAATTATGCGCATTTTAACAGGCATTCAAGCTTCTGGCAAACCCCACCTCGGAAATATTTTAGGAGCCATCATGCCGGCGGTATCATTATCCAAAAATCCAGGAAATGAGTCGTTTTTATTCATCGCTGATTTACATACACTCACGAGCTTAAAAGATGGTGATGCGATTCGTTCGAATACCTTAGCCATAGCGGCGGCTTGGTTGGCCTTTGGATTTGATACGGAACGAAATTTCTTTTATCGCCAATCGAAACTTGCCCCATATCACACGGAATTGATGTGGTATCTGAATTGTTTTACGCCATTCCCAATGTTAGCTAATGCCCACAGCTTCAAGGA
>CANHCG010000224.1 GCA_947459055.1 Cytophagaceae bacterium
CGAAGCAATCCATCCAAATCAATCGAAGTCAATGAAGAACCTGCAGGCTTATTTGAAGTTCGCGATGTTCTCACTTTATTCACGTCCGCTAAAGCGCCCGCCGCGTCATTCGACTTCCGTAATTTAGCTTCTGCGCGCATTAAATACACATCGGCTAAACGAACGATCGAAATATCTGCCTCTCCAAAATTCCGGCCTGATTGTGATTTTTTAGAGAATTCATATTTCTCTACACGAAAGCCAGAGCTATAATCGCTTCCTACCGTAGTATAATCGACCAATTCAGTATGAATAACTGGAGGAAATGGAGCGGCTTTCCGTGTATTATAAATCTTACCTACTTTAAATTTACCGTCTGGGCACTTTAAGAAAGCACCACCTGCATATTGCAAGCCGTATTGTTGGCCACGCAAAATACCCCGATCGATGTTGTAATCAGCCTCCGCGATACATTCATCAGTAGGCTTAATGTTTTGCTTATAAAAACGAGGATCCGCATCGGCTGGATCTACGTCTTTGTATAAGCCCACCCAAGAACGATAAAAATCAGAAGTAATCGCAGGTCCATCAGTTCCATTCGCACCAGGAAAGGCTGGCAATGGACGTTGGTCATTTGCTAAGGAGAAATAAGCCATCCGGTTGTGTCCGTTTAGTTCGGCCCGTTGGTCAATCGCAAACACCAATTCTTTGTTATCATGATTTGCATTACCAAAAATCGCCCAATAATCCGTAGATAAGCTGTATTGTCCCGCATTAATGATCTTGTCGGTGTATTCAATCACCTTGTCCATATCCTCAGGCTTAAAGGTGAACGTAGACGCGTAGACATCCCGATAAACCGCTGCATTTAAATGTAAGCGAGCTAAGAGTCCCCAAACGGCGCCTTTGCTCAAGCGACCTGGATTCGAACTTGTTCCTAAAGTAGGCTCGATCGCCACTAATTCAGATTTGATGTATTCGACTGCTTTGTCTCCTCGAAGGATGGTAGAAACGTCTCCTAAATCTTCTTTCGAGAAGGCCACTCCAAACATGTCAAGCATCAACATATTATAAAACGCGCGCATGCCTCGTGCCTCTGCTAAATACAAGGGAGCAGATGGATCTTTGGAAACTTTCAGGGCATTAATAGCCGTTACCGACCGAGAGATCCCGATCAACGTCGCGTTCCAATGGTTCCTCAAGTTCGGATCTGTACTCATCGTTTCGTGTTTGTGAAGCGATAAATAAATCCCGTTATCACCCCAATCCGTACCCCCCCGATAAGGTAAAATAGCCTCGTCTGTAGAGATTTCGTTTAGCGCGAAATGCACCGTGTGTTGGTATAAAGTAGGTAAAATCGCATATACGGGAACAATCGCTCCATCGGCCGCTTGCTTATCAGATAAGCCTGCCGCATTGTATTCGTCTAAGATGACCTCGTTCAAGTTGGTACAGCTGTACAAAGCCAGCATCCCAAAAACAAGCATAGAAACTTTTTTTATCTTTTTCATTTTCTGTGTTCTATTAATTAAAATGTAAGATTTAAACCGAAGATGACAGATTTAGCTTTAGGATAACTTAAATAGTCAATACCATAAGAAGAAATTCCGCCGATTTGGCTGTCTTTATTTACCTCAGGATCGAAGCCATCGTAAGCTGTTGCAATCCACAAGTTTTGACCGGTTACCGATAGGCGGGCGGTAGAAATCCATTTGTTGATTCCCAATTTTTGTGTGTCAAAACTATATCCAAGCGTAGCGTTATTTAAGCGAATGAATGCGCCATCTTTCAAATACCGCGTAGATACCGGAGCTGCATTGCTTGTCGACTCGTTCGCTTGTTCATAAGCAGAAGGAATGACGTTGTTGTTTTTCGAGATTTTCAACTTATAAAAGTTGGAGTTGGCTGTATTGTCATAAATTTTATTTCCTGACACCCCGTTAAACTGCAAAGACAAATCAAATCCTTTGTATGCCACATTTCCGAAGAAGTTGTATTGCGTCGTAGGCAAAGCGGTTCCCGCAGAAATACGATCCTTGTCTGACACGATGCCATCGCCATCTGTGTCACGGTACATACTCATTCCTTTGGCATCTATGCCGATGAATTGCTTCAAGAAAAATGTACCAATCGGTTGGCCATTCACATAGCCATTAATCGTCGCAGAAGTCAAACCTGAACCTGAAGCGCCTCCGGATTGAATAACGGTATAAGGAGAATTAACCACCTCGTTTTTGATCAAGGTAAGGTTACCGCCCACGTTGTATTTCCATCCGCCTGCGCTGGTCAATTTATAATCTAAATCTAATTCTAGACCGCTGTTATTAATCTCCATGTTGGCCACATTCGCCCAAACGGAACTCGCCGGTTGAACAGGATCAGATGGGATAATTTCCAACAAGATATTTCCTGATACTTTCTTAAACACATCAACCGATCCCGATAAAGCGCCGTTTAAAAACGCAAAATCCAAACCTACGTTCGATTGCGTCGAAACCTCCCATTGAATATCTGGGTTTGCTAAGCGTGAAAAAGTAATTCCTGGTGCATAACTTGTTCCATTATCCAAAGGATAGGAAGTCGTTCCCGAAACAGAGGCTGTAAATAAGGGCTGCGTGATTTTTGGTGGAATTTCTTGGTTACCTGTTTGTCCCCAACCTCCACGCAATTTCAAATTACTAATGGCAGAATTTTTCAAGAATGGCTCTTCGGAAAGTCTCCAACCCAACGAGAAAGAAGGAAAAATACCATATTTATTATTCGCACCGAATTTAGACGAACCGTCCGCACGGACCGTGGCTGTAACCAAATACTTGTCCGCATATTGGTAATTCAACCTCGAATAGAACGATTGTAATTCATTAATGAATGCCGCACCCCCTGGTTTATTAGTCGCCAAGGTTAATTCTTGACCGATACCCGGGTTATAAATTGGCTCCGTAGGAACTACTGGGAATTTATTGATACTCCAGGTTCTCCACAAGTATTGAATTTTTTGATACGAATGACCTACTAAAACCGAGAAATTATGATCTCCTTGTTCAAAATTATACGTCAAATAGTTTTCAACTAAGCTATTTTGATTGCTTGTGTTGTAAGTATCTAAACGGCCGTTTTGTTGAGGTACCAAATTCGCTAACGACTGCACGTCGCGCACCGAAGTCGAATTATCATAGCCATAATTTAATTTATACACCAAGCCTTTCGCTAATCTAATCGAAGGCGAGATGTTTGCAATAAAACGATTTGTCGTATTAACGTCCTTGTTTAATTTAAGCGTTAACAAAGGATTTGATGCGTTCAAATATTTCGCTGGCGACACCCCATCTGCCTCATAGGCAGGTAGAGTAGGGTTATTCGAAATCGCATTACCCAATAAACTTTCGATTGGGGGACGCTCGTTGATTACATTAGAAAAACTAATGTTGGCATCCAAGATTACGCGGTCTTCCCAGAATTTTTGGGTAGCGTTCATACGACCTGAAAGACGATCTAATTGATTGTTTTTCAAGATACCTTGTTGCACCTGCGCGCCAAATGAAGCATAATAGGTCAATTTGTCTGCGCCACCGCCTAAACTTAAATTGTGGTTTTGCGTCATTGCCGAGCGGGTGATTTGGTCTTGCCAATTGGTATTCGCGCCAAAATCTTCCAGCACACCGCCATTTTTACTTACTTGAGAGCGGAAATCCGCGGCTGATAAAATTGGCAAAGGTCTAGCGATCGTTGAAATTCCTAGGCTGCTTGAAAAGTTAACAGTTGAAAATCCCGCTTTCCCCTTCTTTGTGGTAATTAAAACGACCCCGTTCGCGCCGCGTGCCCCGTAAATCGCGGTGGCAGATGCATCCTTCAACACATCGATTTTCTCGATATCTTGCGGATTCAAAAAGTTCAATGGATTTCCTCCTCCTGTACTTGAGTTATCCAAGGCCAATCCGTCTATGACGAATAAAGGTGTACTACCGGTACGAAGACCCCCGGGGCCACGAATGGTAATTCCTTGCGTACCACCTGGCTCACCTGTTGCGGAAGTAACATTAACCCCGGCCACTTTACCTTGCAATAATTGCTCCGGGGAGTTGATGATACCTTTGTTAAAAGCCTCGCTTGACACAGATTTAACGGAACCCGTTACATCTGTTTTCTTTTGAGTACCATAACCGACAACGAC
>CANHCG010000225.1 GCA_947459055.1 Cytophagaceae bacterium
CAGTATATTCTCGATGTCGCATGTCGAGGGACTGTCACATTTGAGCCAGGGCAATATGCAGAATTAACGGAAAGCACCGTAGGGGAATTGAATGATTTGGCAGCGGATGGTTTATTAACATGGAATGCCCAAAGGCTCCAAGTAACAGCATCCGGAAAGCATTTTATTCGAAATATATGCAAGGCTTTTGACTTAAAGCTATTGAATTCAGACATAGAAAAAAAGACGTTTAGTCAGGCGGTCTGAGGTGAAAAATAGCTAAATTGGAGCCGTTAAAAACCATTGCTATGATTCGCCATTCTGTTATTTTACGCTTGAAACCAGCAATTTCTCCCGAAACCCAGGCTGCTTTTTTGGATGCTTCGTGGCAATTAGCGCGTATTCCAAATGTTCGAAATCTCGAGGTTTTGAAACAAACGAGTTCAAAAAACCCCTTTGCCTATGGGATAATCATGGAATTTGAAAGCCAAGAACAGTATGATTTCTATTCCAAACATCCTGATCATCAGGCCTTTATTCAAGACCATTGGATACCCAATGTAGAAGATTTTCTAGAAATCGATTACCTACCTTTGTTATAATTAACAAATTCTATCTAATTTGTAGGCTTAATTAAGTTCTAAATCCATAAGTCTTTAGATGAACGAAGTTCTCTCTATTTACTTTTATTTCGTTTTAAGCGCCCTATTTTTAATTATTGGCGTGAATTTAACCTTGAAGAAAGGGCTATATGCACCTAAATATTTAGGTGCGCAGTACCTTGTTCTTACTTGGTTAATTTTTGTTGCCTATTTTACAAATGATGAGCGGATGCTAGAATATCCGCATTTTTTCCGCCTCTCCACGCCTTTTGTTTATTTATTAACCCCGTTAGCCTTTTTGTTCCAGGAATTTCTCTTGAATCCAGCAAGACGTTTTCGCAAACGGGACTTCTTACATTTTCTGCCATTTGCCCTAAATTTTGTCGAATTAATTCCTTTTTATTTGAGTAGCTCCGAATTTAAATTAGCCTATATTCAGGAGGTTATCCAACAGAACTCGCTGCATAAAATTGCGGATAATCCTTATGGTTGGATTTCCATGCAAACCCATCAAATCCTTCGTTCCATACAGTTTATGGGTTATGTATTAGCGATCATAATTCGCTTATGGTTATTTTTTAAAGACAAAAGCGCACAATTTATTCAGGCAAATCGTTTGATTTTTTATTGGCTGACTGTCTCGGCATCATTTAAATTAATTAGCATTTTAGCTACTGTTTATTTATCCTTTTTCCCTTATGCGAAGATGTTTAGTTTTCACTCGTATGATATGTTGAAAATTCTGGACTATATCGTTGTAGCCATTTTCTTATTGGCAAATCCTCGTTTATTAGACGGAATTGCCTTAAAAGAATTAATCGTCAATCGCCTAAATCGGGGGGATCATTTTGTGGAAATGTCGGCAAAAAAAATTGAATCAGAATTCCAACTCTTTCAAAAAATAGAAAATACCTTGTTCGAAACTCGCGAATATTTGCGCGAGGACATAACGTTACATAGCTTATCTGAAACGACGGATATTTCTCCCAGGAAAATTTCAGGCTGCTTAAAACAGGTAAAGAATCTTTCCTTTCCAGACTATATCAATTCCCTTCGTATTCAATACATCGAAGAAAAAGTGGCCTCAGATCCACTTTGGTCTAAATATACCTTTGAAGCGATGGCCTTCGAATGCGGTTTCGGGAGTCGTTCAAATTTTTATCAGGTATTCAAGAAATTAAAAGGCGTTTCGCCAAAGACCTATTTCGAAAATTTGTCCTAATTTTTGACCATTTACATTTTTAAGACATTTGATTTTTAAAAACATGGTAGGTTTGTCTACCTAGTTTTTAAAAATTATTATCAAATGTCTTATTCCGTTTTCGCAAGAATTAAAGATTTATCCCAACATAATTTGGATTCCATCCAAGCCCTCGCCCATTCCATGGACATGTGCGTGGTCGACAAAGGCTTATATCAAACGATACAATGGTCTGATAACGATACCGCCATCACCATTGAGTTTCATTTGGACGGGCGCTTTCATCGAATTGTTCAAGAGGTGTGGAAAGATGTCGATGAGGTTTTTGATCGCCAACAAATCCTCGATGATTTCGACTTTCAAGGCAAATAGTTCCTATTTTTTTTCCTTCCCTTCATTTTTTTCGTTTCCTTGCAGCTTTATTTTTAGCCTAAAGAAATCATCAACAAATTAAGGTATGGACGTTAAAAATTCATTGAAAGAAGAGGCTTTGCATTATCATGCCAAAGGCCGACCAGGAAAGATCGAAGTAATACCTTCCAAAGAAACGGCCTCCCAAAAAGACCTAACCCTAGCCTATTCGCCCGGCGTCGCAGACCCCTGTCTCGAAATCCACGCGAACCCAGACGACATTTATAAATATACCGCCAAAGGCAATTTAGTAGCCGTAATTTCCAACGGCACCGCCGTACTCGGCCTCGGTGACATAGGTCCCGGCGCTAGTAAGCCCGTCATGGAAGGGAAGGGGCTTTTATTTAAAATATATGCGGACATCGACGTGTTCGACCTTGAACTCGACACCAAAAATGTTGACGAATTTGTCCGTACCGTCAAAATCCTCGAACCTACCTTCGGCGGAATTAACTTAGAAGATATTTCAGCACCCGAATGCTTTGAAATCGAAGAGCGCCTGAAGGCCGAATTGAATATTCCGGTCATGCACGATGACCAGCACGGTACCGCCATTATCTCCGCGGCGGCCTTATTAAATGCACTTGAACTTGTAGAGAAAAAAATCGAGGATGTTCGCATCATCATTAATGGCGCCGGGGCATCTGCAACTTCCTGTACCCGTTTATATTGTTCACTCGGGGCTCAGAAAAAGAATATTTTGATGTTTGATTCCAAAGGCCTCATTCATCCGAGCCGGACGAATTTAGATGGCCGGAAATCGGAATTTGCTAACGGCCATTTTCCCGCTGAATTGACGTTAGCGGAGGCTTTAGTTGGCGCCGATGTATTCGTCGGACTCTCGAAAGGGAATATTTTAACCGAAGATATGATTCGCCCGATGGCCAAGGATTGCATCATTTTTGCGATGGCAAATCCTACGCCTGAAATCTCATATGAAAAGGCGATGAACGCGCGGCAAGATATCATTTTTGCCACCGGTCGAAGCGATTATCCGAACCAAGTGAACAACGTACTCGGATTCCCTTACATTTTCCGTGGGGCTTTGGACGTGAGATCTAAAGTGATTAATGAAGAAATGAAATTAGCTGCCGTGTATGCCCTAGCGGATTTAGCGAAAAAACCGGTGCCAGATATTGTGAATTTGGCCTATGGTATGGATAATATTGTGTTTGGTAGGGAATATATCATTCCCAAACCGGTGGACCCTCGCTTATTAACGACGGTGGCCCCTGCAGTGGCACGTGCGGCGATGGAAACAGGCGTAGCGAAATATCCGATTGCGAATTGGGATGCCTACGAATTGCAATTATCCAAACGCCTCGGCCTCGACAACACCCTCATGAAGGTGATTACCAATAAAGCCAAAACCAAACCAAAGCGTGTCGTACTTGCCGATGCTGAAAACGTGGCCGTATTGAAGGCCGCACAGGAAGTATGGGAAGAGCGTTTGGCCACGCCCATTTTATTGGGTAATCAATCGCTGATTGAGCAATTAATTCAAGAAAATAAATTGAATTTAGATGGTGTTGAAATCATCGATCCTTATTTCCCAACGACCCAGGCCGATAAAGAACGGTCCGCCCTTTATGCGGAACTATTGTTCCAAAAAAGACAAAGACAGGGTATTAATCATTTTGAAGCCTTGAAAATGGTCCGTCGGCGTAATTATTTCGGCAGCATGATGGTCGCAAATGGCGATGCAGATGCGATGATTGGTGGTATGAGCCGTAATTATCCAGAAACGGTTCGTCCAGCTTTGCAATGTATCGGTCGCAAAGAAGGCGTTCAAAAAGTGTCCGGGATGTATATTTTGATGACCCGTTTCGGCCCCTTATTTTTGGCGGATACGACAGTGAATTTTAACCCGACGGCCGAGGAAATCGTAGAGATTACTGAATTAGCAGCCAAGCAAGTTGAGAAATTCAATATCAAACCCCGTATCGCTTTAATCAC
>CANHCG010000226.1 GCA_947459055.1 Cytophagaceae bacterium
CAAAAAATCATCAAAGACGGGATCATTCCCCGTGAAGTCATTTATTCCTCTAAAAATTTTCTAGCGCCCTGCATGGGCATTAAACCGCCTAAAAACATCTGGATTCACATTACAGGTACCGATTTGATTCGGGGAAATAATGGCGAATATATGATTTTAGAGGATAATTTACGTTGTCCTTCAGGGGTTTCCTACATGATGGAGAACCGGGAATTATTGAAGCAAACCTTCCCTGAGGTAGTAGCTAAAACACAAATTCGTCCGATATCAGATTATCCACACAAGCTTTTGGAAATGTTACGTTTCATCAGCGATCGGCCTGAGCCTACGGTCGTGGTATTGACCCCAGGGATTTATAATTCGGCGTATTTTGAACATTCGTATTTAGCCCAACAAATGGGTGTCGAATTAGTCGATGCCCGCGATTTAGTCGTGCATGAAGGCTATGTCAAAATGCGTACAACCAAAGGATTCAAAATCGTGGATGTCATTTACCGTCGGATCGACGACACCTTCTTAGACCCCAATACCTTTAATCCGGATTCCTTAATCGGAATACCTGGTATTTTCGAGGTATATAAAAACGGGAAAGTAGCCATCGCAAACGCCCCGGGAACTGGCGTAGCAGATGATAAAGTGATTTACGCCTATGTACCTCGGATAATCAAGTATTATTTGGGAGAAGACCCAATCATCGAAAATGTGAAAACCTATATTTGTAGTGAGGCCGATGATTTGAAATATGTCTTAGAAAATATTGCGGATTTGGTGGTAAAAGAGGCGAATGAGGCGGGAGGATATGGGATGTTGATCGGACCGAAATCCACCCAAGAAGAGCAGGAAAAATTCAAAAAATACATTTTGGCGAATCCGCGAAATTACATAGCCCAACCGACCATTTCACTTTCGCGCGTGCCTTGCCTTATCGACGATCATGCCGAAGGACGCCACGTGGACTTGAGACCCTATATTTTATACGGCGACGGCGTCAATGTGATGCCCGGGGGATTAACGCGAGTGGCTTTACGAAAAGGTTCATTGGTCGTTAACTCGTCTCAAGGCGGGGGCTCCAAAGATACTTGGGTCTTATACTAATCGCGCTGGTTTCGAATCAAATCCTCCATTGTTTCACGGACACGAATGATTCGGGCCTTAGCGCCATCGACTAATACCTCCGCAGGTAAAAACCGTGCATTGTAATGCGAGGCCATAGTAAATCCATAAGCGCCAGCATTGGCCATGGCAATGATATCCCCTTCTTGCACCTTTGAGAGCGCACGTTCATTTTCATTCCCCTCAAAATCAAATGAAAAGGTATCCGTCTCACAGATATTCCCAACGACCCGATAGGATTCTTTTTCTAGCTCATCCGTATTCGAGGCATTAAAAATATAATGATAAGAACCATACATCATGGGTCGAATGAGGTGGTTTAATCCCGTATTGATGCCTAAAAAAGTCTTTATTGGATCTCTTTTGATCACTGTCGCTTGCGTTAAAAACGTACCTGCCTCAGAAACCAAAAACTTACCTGGTTCGATCCATAAGCGCAAAGGTCTTCCATAAGCCGCACAAAAATCAAGAAAGGCGCGACTCATAATGCCACCTACCTCCTGCATGTCTACACCTGGATCTTCCGGAGAATAAGGCACTTTAAATCCACCGCCGAGGTCGATAATTTCCAAATCGTTGAAATCTTTGGCAAAATCAAAGAGTGCGGTGGCTGCTTGTTGGAATGTTTTTCCATCTTTGATATCAGAACCGGTATGTTGATGTAAACCACAAACCTTAATTCCATAGCGCTGAACAATAGCCAAAATCTCCTCCTTTTGGTGAATGGAAATACCAAATTTAGATTCTGGATGCGCCGTCATGATTTTCGAATTACCCCCACCAAATACATGGGGTTTAATGCGAATCAGACAGGGCACCGATGCACCATAAGCCTGTCCGAATTTCTCTAGTACCGATAAATTGTCGAGATTCACCATCGCGCCTTTAGACACGGCAAATTCGATTTCTGAAAAATCGACACCGCTGGGCGTAAAAGTAATTTGATTGCCTGTGTATCCGGCCAATAAACCCAATTCCAATTCTTGGGGCGAAACAACATCTAAATCCACGTTATTTACGCGCATAAGGCGCAAAATCGCTAAATTCGTATTCGCTTTGCAGGCATATTTGATCGACAAGGGAAAACCTTGAAAAGAGCTTCTAAGAACTGAAATTTTTTCCCTAATTTTGTCAGCATCATACACATATAAGGGTGTACCAAAGTCCTGAGCTAGGGATGTCAATTGAATACCTTGAATGGAAAAATACGCCATGGGTTCTAAATTAAGCGACAAAGATAGCTTTTAAATGATCATCTTATGAAATACTTATTGACATTTCTTTGTTTGCTGTGGGCAGGAAGCCTATTCGGTCAAATCAAAAGTGGCCCGATGCTAGGTTATTCTGAAATGAAAGAAGTGTTAATTTGGGTGCAAACTCAGAAGTCGGCGAAGGTTGAAATCGCCTATTGGGAAAAAGGGCAAAAATCCTCCCAAAATATACTCAAAACAGACCCGATACAGACACAAAAATCACAAGGATTCATCGCTAAGGCCATCGCTGACCAAGTGAGCATGGACAAAAAATATGAATATGAAGTGTGGGTCGACGGAAAAAAAATGAATTTTTCATATCCCTTGGAGTTTCAAAGCCAAAGTCTTTGGCAATACCGCAAGGATCCTCCAGCATTTAGTTTTGCCTTTGGCACCTGTAATTACATCAATGAAGAGGCGACCGATCGCCCGGGCCGACCTTATGGCGGTGCGGATGAAATCTACCAATCGATTTATGCGAAAAAACCCGATTTTATGCTTTGGGGAGGTGATAATTTTTATTACCGAGAGCCCGATTGGAATACTCGCACGGGCATGATGCACCGAAATGACCATACGCGTGGTCAAGCTTCTTTACAACCCTTGTTGGCCAATACGCACCATTATGCGATTTGGGATGATCATGATTATGGTCCCAATGATGCTGATCGCTCCTTTGCGCTAAAACATACTTCGCTTGAACTATTTAAATTATATTGGGGTAATCCCAATTTTGTTTTTCCTCAGGAAGCTGTAACGGGTCAATTTACTTGGGCTGACGTAGAATTTTTTCTGATGGATGATCGCTGGTTTAAAGCGCCAAATGACCTGAATGACCCAGCAAAGGATTATTTTGGGCAAAAACAATTGAATTGGTTATTGGACGCCTTGACGGTTAGTCGGGCTAGTTTCAAAATTGTGGTCAATGGCGGTCAGGTGTTAAATCCTGCCAAAATATTCGAAAACATGGCGAATTATGAACAGGAACGTAATCAGTTATTGAAAGAAATCAGCAATCGCAAAATCCCTGGCGTCGTATTTTTATCAGGTGACCGGCATACCTCTAGCCTATGGAAATTAAATCGTCCTGGCACCTATCCCCTGTATGATTTAACGGTTTCGCCGATGACAGCAGGCCCAGCCGTGCCTCACAAATTAGATGCCAATGAGGTATTGGTACCTGGAACCATGACGCAAAAACGTGCCTTTTCAACTATTTCAGTATCCGGTCCTTTAAAGGATCGTAACATGCACATCGTGTTACATGATGAAAAAGGGATTGAAATTTGGCATCATGACATATCCTCTAACTCACTCAAATAAGATGGAAGTACATTTAAAACGACTCGATCAAGATTTTCACTTTGAAGCCATGGGTAGTTCCCCTGTACCGGTGCATATCGATGCCGCTGAGGGAATCGGTGGACATAATGCGGGGGCTCGGCCAATGGAACTCCTTTTGATGGGTCTAGGGGGGTGCACGGCGATTGATGTGATTTTGATTTTAAAAAAACAACGCCAGCTTATAGACGATTTTCAAATACGCCTATCCGGAACTCGTGAAAAAATTGAAGGAACAGAGAAATCCCCTTTTCGGACGATTAATATCCAATTCGAATTAAAGGGCCAAATCGATGGTACAAAAGCGCTAAAAGCGATTCAAATGTCCATGGAAAAATATTGTTCGGCGACGGCCCAATTGGAACCCAGCTCCCAAATCACCCATACCTTAATCCTTAACGATACACCTTTTATCGCCTAATATGCAAGCCTACCTAG
>CANHCG010000227.1 GCA_947459055.1 Cytophagaceae bacterium
CAGTAATGATCCCGGTCTGCGTGTCTAGTTGGAGCCCTAAGGGCAAATTCCGGCAGGTATAAAGTAATTTACCGGCTCCTGTGGCTGCTATTGCATAAAAAAATGGATTTCCTGGGCGTGCTCCAAAAACAGTGGAAGAATTTATTCGAGGAAAATCGCTGGCTTTAGGAGTTAAAATATATCGTTCTCCGTCATTCGGAATCTGCGTGGGCTTTGTATTCCCTACCATCGTAAAATAGGCATCGGCCCAATTTGCCATGGATCTAAGTAGATTATGGTTTTTTACTTGAACCAAAAGCCCCAAGCGTTTAACGCCCCGCAAGTCGACATCGACTTGTTTAGGAACATCCCCTACCGCCATTTCACCACTTTCAAACAAAACCTTCCGGTCTGCCAAAACTAAAAATGAATAGCGATTTTCGGGATTAGCCGCATCGTCTGGCGCAATCATTGCATGAAAATCAGTACATTTTTGATCTAACAAAAAAGTTAGCACACTGAGGGATTGAACGCCTATACCCCTTCGATAAACTTTCTTTTGGATCCGCATCGAATCCCCGGCTGCGTTTGTTTTTCCGGCAATGGAAGGTATACCTTGGGAAAAAGATTTAATAGTTAATTCATCGGCATAAAAACGAGTGGTTTGTGCTGGACATATTTCACTAAAGGCCAAACAAGCAAATAAAATCAGGAATTTACGCATGCCTATTTCTCAATAATAAAATGATCTTTTACATCGCCAGCTGAAGAAACCCAATGGGCCTCAAACCGATGCTTATCGATATCAAAAATCATCGACCCGCCTTCTTTATTATTGGAATACACGGATGATTTCAATGGCCATTCGGCTTTTTGGCCTCCTAATTGGCCACCCGAACCATTCACTATATAAATTACGCCTTGGCCTTCTTTTCCCACCGAGTAATGATTGGGGCCCTTCATTTTTTCAAAGACATGTTTATTAGCATCAAAAGTCGCATTTACCCCATAATGCCCGCGCATAGGATGCGTCCGCTCATATACATGGCTATGCCCGGCTAAAACCAGATCCACGCGGTATTTCTCAAACAAAGGATTTACGTTTTCACGCATTCTTTTCATGTCGCTTTCATTGTCGGAATCATGAGAACCTTTGGAATAAGGAGGTTTATGAAAATAAACAATGACCCAGGGAAGTTTATTGGTTTTTAAATCGCGTTCCAACCATTCATATTGTAATCCTTTTCCGTCCATTACCTGATTGCCGGACGGTTCGGTCAGTTCTGTATCAATAGAGACCAAATGTACCTGCCCTACATTTACCGAATAATACGAGGGAGCCCCGGAAGGTAAACCACCCACTTCTCCATTCATAGGCATGGTAAAGATTTTAAAATAAGGTGGCAAGGCCGGATCATGCTTTCCTGCATAGTCATGATTACCTGGCGCTGGATAGAGGGCCGTATTTTGAAAAAAATCATTTTGGTATATATCAAAAACACGCGCTTGATATTCCTCTTCTTTTCCATTACTATATGCATTATCTCCCAACCATATCCATGCATCTGGTCGTTTTTTTGAGGTAAAGTCAACCATCGATTTTAAAACTGCTTTTTGATTTGCACTGCCTGAACCAAAATCACCTAGCGCCCAAATACGGACTTGTTCTTTCGAGCCCAAGGCAGGGACCGTTTTTAAATAACGGTTTTCAGATGGCAAGGACATAGTTTTTCCGTCGCCAATGGAATAATAATATTTTTTATTTGGACGAAGATGATCGATAGTAACCGAATGTTCCGTAACTAATTCCGGAAGGCTGACTTTAGTCTTTTGATCGGAAAGCTTTTCTCCAAACACCACTTGACTTGAACTAGGTACATCAGTTCTCCAACGAACGATTCCAGAAGTAGGAGTCACTCGTTGTAAATAAGGTCCACGAATGATTTGGGGATTTTGAGCGAAAATAAAATGGCATAAAAATACCAAAAAGAGGGCTTTACGAAGTATAGACATATGGATGAAATAGGTTTAGAAACGAAAGATACACAAAGAATAAATTATCTAGAATTCCTAAGGCCTTAAATTATCAATCCTAACATAAACTTAATCTACACGAACACCTCAAATTAAAAAGGTTAATTCATTAAATAAACCGTATTTTCTTTGGTAAAAAACCACTCAGCCAAAAGATTATTTATATATTTTTTAAAATCCCTAAACAAATTTTAATCTATGGGGTTATAAAAAAGGTTTAAGTTCATCATAAAGAAAATTAGGGCTAAAAACCCAAGTTAATTTGGTGCTTTAAACATTCTTCATTTTTTTTGAACTTATTTTCATTTTTTAACAAACTTAAACTTTATGAAAAAAACATTACGAAAACTGTTCGTTCTGTGGCTTCTTGCGGCTGTTCCGGCCCTTGCACAGGATCGAAGTGTTACCGGAAAGGTAACGAATGAGGATGGCATTGGCCTTGCAGGCGTAAATATTGCCATCAAAGGAACAAGCCGAGGTACTAGTTCAGATGCCTCTGGTAATTTTAAAATTTCTGCCTCCAATTCGAGTAGTTTAATCATCACTTCGGTAGGTTATGCGAATCAAGAAATACGAGTGGGGAACCAAAGTGTGATTAATATTCAATTGGTTTCAAAAACTGAAACCTTGGATGAGGTAGTAATTACAACCTTCGGTACAGCAAAAAAAGCAAGCTTTACTGGTTCATCTGCTAAAATTAGTGCAGAGAAATTAGGCGTACGTCCTATTACAAATATTGGACAAGCTTTAGAAGGTATTGCGCCCGGTGTTACAACTACATCAACGTCAGGTCAGCCTGGTTCTTCTCCTGCTGTTCGTATTCGTGGTTTTGGATCTATTTCATCTTCAAATGACCCTCTTTACGTCGTTGATGGAGTTCCTTACTCAGCGAGTATTGCAAATCTTAATAATGATGATATTGAATCTATTACCGTGTTAAAAGATGCGGCTTCTACCGCTTTATATGGTGCGCGTGCGGCAAATGGGGTGGTAATGGTAACAACCAAAAAGGGAGCTAAAGGAAAGAACAACATCAATATTAAATACACCAAGGGTTTCAATACCCGTGCAATGCCTGAATACGATCGTGTAGGGGCTGCTGAATATTATCCTTTGATGTGGGAAGCAAATCGGAATAGTTTAGCCTACAGAGCGACTAGTCCTGTTGCCCTAGCAACAGCTAACGCTACTGCATCCGCAGGTTTAGGAGCTATTGTAGGATTAGGTTATAATGTATTTGATGTACCGTTTGCTTCCTTAGTGGGTACAGATGGAAAATTGAATGCAAATGCAAAAATGATCTACAGCGCGGATGATTTGAATTGGGAGAAGGCTGTCATGCGTCAAGGTGTGCGTGATGAAGTAGCGGCTAACTTTTCAGGTTCAAACGGAAAATCAGATTATTTCTTATCCGTTTCATATCTAAATGATAAAGGATATCAAATTAAGTCTGACTATGATCGATTCACAGCCCGTTTGAATGTCAATAGCCAAATGAATGATTGGTTTAAAGTAGGTGCCAACATGAATACAACGGTAACCACTTCTAATCAATCGACAGCTGATGGAGGAACTTCATTTGTGAATCCTTTCTTCTTTACACGTGGAATGGCTCCTATTTATCCAGTTCATGCTTATGATCCAGCTAGTCCTGGTTCATTCTTAAAATTAGAAAACGGAAGAAGACGCTATGATTACGGTAATTTAAGTTCTTTAGGTTTATCTAACCGTCCACAATATGGAGGACGTCACGTAGTGGCAGAAACGGAATTAAATGAAAACTTTTTCCGTAGAAATATTCTAGGAGGTCGCGCATTTGCAGAAATAGCCTTTTTGAAAGATTTTAAATTTACAAACAATGTAGGTGTGGATATTACGAATGCGAATTCAATTGTGTTTGGTAATCCAGAGATTGGGGATGGAGCGCCAGCAGGTCGTGCTTCCAATACCTTTGATAACATTACAAGCTATAACTTATCTCAGTTATTGACTTATAACCATTCGTTTGGAAAACATACCGTAGATGCACTCTTGGGACATGAAAACTATAATTTAGTTAGTAATACTTTGGATGGTTCTCGTTCTCAACAAATTTTGGATGGAAACTATGAATTAATCAACTTTACAACGAC
>CANHCG010000228.1 GCA_947459055.1 Cytophagaceae bacterium
GGGCCGAAACCTGCATAGCTCCTAAGACGGTTAGGTCTACATGTTTCCCCCGAATCATCGCAAAACTTGTCGCCGAATCGAATAAAGAGGCGCCTGGAATCATCGTTATGGCGTGTTTGCCGGCATTTACGAGATCTAAATCTTCTTGGCCTTCCAAGGGATATGGCCCGATGCCCAATAAGCCATTTTCCGATTGTAAAATCACATGTTTTTCCACCGGGATAAAATTCGCCACAAGCGTGGGAATCCCGATACCTAGGTTCACGTAATCACCTTCTTTAATTTCCTGGGCAATTCGTGCGGCAATCAGATTTTTGATGGGGTCTTCCGGCGGGATGGCTAGGTCTTTTTTTACAGGCACTGGGCCTGGATCCCCGTGCTTGGATTGCATTTGGGTGATTTGCTGAAAGGCAAACTGGTCTTTGGCCCTGGTTGGCTTTACCTCAAAAACCCGTTGGACATATATCCCCGGTGTATGAATTTCATTCGGATCCAAGGCGCCCAATGGAACTAATTCTTCCACTTCGGCAATCGTGATTTTCCCAGCCGTGGCCATCAATGGATTGAAATTTCGGGCCGTTCCGCGGTAGATTAAATTGCCATCAGGGTCCCCTTTCCAGGCTTTGATGAGCGCGAAGTCGGCCTGTAAGGCTATTTCCATGAGATAGGTCTTTCCGTCAAATAGGCGAGTTTCTTTGCCCATCGCCACCTCGGTTCCCACCCCAGCCGGGGTGAAAAAGGCGGGGATTCCGGCGCCGCCGCAACGAATGCGCTCTGCCAGCGTTCCCTGAGGAATTAACTCAAATTCAATTTCACCTTGCAATATTTCTCGCTCAAATTCCTCGTTTTCCCCCACATAGGAAACAATCATCTTTTTTACTTGCTTGTTTTCTAATAATAACCCGATACCCACCTGGTCATCCCCGCCATTATTTGAAATACAAGTAAGGTTTTTGATCTTTTTATCCACCAGCGCCTGAACAGATTCCTCCGGTATTCCACAAATCCCGAAGCCCCCCAGCATAAGAACGGCGCCATCGGAGATATCAGCAAGCGCCAAGGCGGCACTGGGAAAAACCTTAGACATGGCCATATTTTTGAAGGATGGCGATTTGACCCGTATGATAGGCGGTATGGGAAACAATCCGTGCAAAGGCTTCTGCAAGGGTTTTGGTGCCAAACTCTTGGGTATGGATTTCTTTTTCCCAATCCTCCTCTTTTTGTTGGGCGATGATTTCCTTTAGGGATTCTCCGGCCTCGTCGACATAGCGCTGAAGCGCAGCTAGCTCAGTCCATTCGCCCGTATCTTTTTTGTCTATGACTGTTTTAGCAATCACTTTTATGTCAGGCGAGCCAAATACATTTTTGCCAAAAAGTAATTCGACATCCGCGAGGTGCCGAAGAAGAAATCCAATCGAATTCGGCGATTCCCCTAGTTTTTTTCCAAGGTCCTCCGGAGAAATTAAATCCATTTGCTTTTGCAAACGAGTTCGAGCTTCTGCCCAAATGTCGAGCAATAGTTGAGTCTTTGTTTTCATATCGAAGCGAATTTGGGGATTATTCCTCAGGGAATTTATGATAAATATCAGCGTTTTGGATTATTTCTCCAGCGGCATTGAAAGCGATCTTTGGATACCAAATGAGTAATAGCGTGTTGTCCTTTAAAGGAACGTTGATGGATTTAGGGTTAACGCGGTTCGGGGAGAAATTGACCGTATCTAAGGCGATTTTATTTTTTCCAAGGAGCCAACGCCCTAATTCCAAGGGTTTCTCCAACCGCACACAGCCATGGCTAAAATAGCGTTGGCTCGCTTGAAATAATTTTTTCTCCGGACTGTCATGTAAAAAAATCGTGTAAGGATTTTGGAATTGCAGTTTCATGAGGCCAAGTGAATTATCGCATCCCGTACTTTGTCGGAGCGTATAAGGGAAATTTTTGGGCCCTAAGGATTTCCAATTGACACTTGCTGGATCAATTAGTTCATTTTTTGCATTCAACACCTGGAACTGATTGTCCTCAAAATAATGCTTGTTTTTGAGGATTTTGGGTAATAATTCCTTGGCCGCTAAGCGTTTAGGTACGTACCAAAAGGGGTTAATGACTAGCGTGTGAAAGCGGCTTAATAAGGTTCTCGTCGGACGCTCTTTTTTTCCTAAAACCACTTTCATTGAAAGGATCAATCGTGTTTTTTGATAGGCCTCCAATTCTGCGCTCGGAATGTTCACTAAAATGATGTTTTGTTTTATTTGGAGCGCATATAGCCAGCGGTATTCCTGAATCGCATCCATCAGGTCCGATTTTTTCCAAGGATTTTCTGGGGTCCAATCAGCCAAAGCAGCGAATAGTTTTGAAATCTCTGGTGAGCGCATAGCCCATGATTTTGCCAGAAGGCCCAATGAATTTCCAGCCCAAGCAGCTTCGACCTTTGCCTCAAGTTTGGGGTCTTTAACCGAGTTTTTTACGCCGACAAAATCGAGCTCAGGTGCTTTATTTCCATAGGCTAGGTCTTCAAAAAAATGAATGGCCAATTGCTTCATCTCGCTAATGAGCTGTAGCGAATCACCCGACTTGGCAGCTAGGTTTTTGGGTAGGGTCAATAGCGAATCAATTCTTCCATGCGGATAATCATTCGACCGAAGGGCCATGGTAGGTGCCGCATGAATAAGACTATCCAGCGTTCGAATGGAGGCAGTATGTGTTAACCATGTATTTTTTTGCCCATGTGCCCGCCCGAATCCCATGAAGAGCATACAACTGAGTAGCGCGGCGAAGGGCCTCACGGGGTAAAAAATTCTACAATCGCTTGGCTTATAAGCGCATGCCCTCGCTCATTGGGATGATTTACTTGTGACATCAATTCCGGGAGCGGAACTCCTTGATTCACTTGATTTCGAAAGAGTCCATAGGAATCCACAAATCCGATGTGGTATTTTTGTGCCATGGCTTTTACTTGTTCCCCATGCTGATCTAAGACGCTGGAGGAATCGCTGATGGGTACGCGTTGGTCAGGGGAGGCTGTCAATAAAATGACTTTGATGTTTTTCGCTAAGGCTTTTTGAATCATTTCTTCCCAGGCGGCTTTAGCCTTTTCGAGGCCTGGTCCCCGGTCATTTAGGACATAATCGATGAACAAGAGGTCCGGTCGATGCATCAAAACCTCCTCATCGAATCGCTTAGCTCCACTGATTGAATTCTCCCCACCGATCGACGTATTAATCAGGTTGATGACCGCCAAAGGATATGTTTTTTTAAGGGCTTGTAAAACTTGAAAGGGATAGGCGCCGAGGGTATTCACCGTAGGTGTTTTAAAATAGCCCGCGGGAACGGAATGTCCATGAAAAACGAGGTTGACAGTTCGATTTTTAGGCCATTCGGTTTTCATAATTGCCTGGATATCGGCCAAGTAGGTTTTTTGATCCGCTATTTGAGACCGTGTGACATGAGACAGGAAGAGACATACGAAAATGACGAGGTGTTTTTTCATGGCTTAACAGATTTAATGGATCAAGTTACAAAATGACAAATAAATCAAGCTCGATTATGAGATAAATTCTTTTTTATCTATCATTGTATCAATTATACACAATAATAAACCTATTGATTATTCATGAAAAAAACGAGTCTATTTACTGGACTTCTTTGCCTACTTTTGCATGGCATGATGGCTCAAACTGATTTTACGTTACCTGTGCAAACATCGATTGAGACAGGTACAATCGAAGGCAAATTTCATACCTTAACGGGTATTCATACCTATTTCGGGGTACCATTTGCGAAGGCACCGGTGGGCGCGCTTCGTTGGAAAGCACCTCAGCCAGCTGCCGCTTGGAAAGGGGTCAAAGAAACAAAGGCCTTTGGTCCACGACCGGTACAGGCGATGGTATTCGGGGATATGAATTCGCGTTCAGCGGGTTTAAGTGAGGATTGTTTGTATTTAAATGTCTGGACGCCGGCCAAAAGGACGGATAAGAATTTACCTGTTTTAGTATATTTTTTTGGAGGAGGTTTTGCGGCGGGAGATGCTTCGGAGCCTCGTTATGATGGAGAGGCGATGTCGAAGAAGGGCATTGTCGTGGTGACGGTTAATTATCGCCTAGGTATTTTTGGTTTTTATGCACAC
>CANHCG010000229.1 GCA_947459055.1 Cytophagaceae bacterium
ACGGTTCGTGAATTATCAACCATTGGTTATTTTAACCCAGAAAAGATTACACCTAATCCACAGCCTCGGCCGGATGGAACGGTAGATATCGAATACAATGTGGAAGAAAAGCCTTCGGATCAAATCGAATTATCTGGGGGTTGGGGTGGTTTTATTGGGTTTGTTGGTACTCTAGGAGTTGTTTTCAATAATTTCTCTGCCAAAAACATAACAAATTTAAAAGCCTGGCGTCCCTTGCCAGCGGGGGATGGCCAAAAGCTGTCTGTTCGTTTTCAAGCGAATGGAGCGGCATTTCAAAATTACAGTTTGACCTTTACGGAGCCTTGGTTAGGAGGCAAAAAACCAAATTCATTCTCGATTTCATTGAACCGCAGTATTTCGTATCCATATCAATTTAGAACGACGGGTTATGGGGGGAATGCTAATGGATTCGGTGGCGGTGGATTCGGTGGCGGTGGTTTGGGAGGTGGTTATGGTGGATATGGTGGATATGGTGGATATGGAGGTTATGGCGGATATGGGGGTTATGGTGGAATGAATAGTTTTTCTGTCCCAGATTCCTTGTTAGACGCCCACTTTAATGTGAATAGTATTTCCTTTAGTTTAGGAAAAAGGTTGAAATGGCCGGATGATTATTTCTCCCTAAGTAACTCGCTTTCTTTCTCTGAATATGATGTAGATCGTTATTATACTTGGGCTTATCCGCAAGGAAAATCTACTTCGATCACCTTCATGTCGAATTTTTCAAGGAATAGTATTGATAATCCTACCTTCGCGCGATCAGGATCTAGTTTTTCGTTAACAGCATCGCTTACGCCTCCCTTTTCATTGTTAGGAGGTAATAAAGATGGCACCTTGATTGAATATCATAAGTGGATGTTGGACGCAAGTTGGTTCAGTCCATTAGCAGGTAAATTTGTTCTTCATACAAGGGCACATCTTGGGTTTTTAGGTTCCTATGGTGGGCGTGAAACCACTCGTTTTGAGCGCTTTGATTTAGGTGGTTCAGGTATGGTACAAGGCTTCTCATTTAACCGAGATATTGTGGGACTTCGGGGGTATAAAGATCGGGTGATTGGGCCATCGGGATCGTATGGTAATGGGGGAGTGGCCTATAATAAATTTGTGATGGAGGTTCGTTATCCTGTTTCTTTGAATCCATCGGCAACGATTTTTGTTCTGGGCTTTGCAGAAGGTGGAAATAACTTTTCGAGTTTGCAGGAATATAATCCATTTACCTTGTATAAATCAGCTGGAGTGGGTGCACGTATTTTCATGCCCGCATTTGGGATGATTGGAATTGATTATGGCATGGCCTTCGATAAGCCAAGACCAGGGGATTCGGATTTTGGCCGACAAGCCTTTACGTTCTCTATTGGACAACAAATCAGATAAGCTGAATAAATTCGTAATGAAAAAGTCGATTTTTTTCTTAATTTTGGTGCTTATCAGCTTGGGACAAAGGTCCTATGCGCAGAAGTTTGGATATATAGATACAGAGTTCATTACCTCCAAAATGCCTGAATACAAAAAAGTACAGGTTAAAATGGATGAGATGACGAAACAATATGTGAAGGATGTCCAAAAGAAAAATGATGAATTGGCTGAATTAGAGCGGGCGTATAAGTTGGAAGAATTATTATTAACCGACGAACTTCGCGCCCAACGGCTACAAATAATTAAAGCGAAAGACCAAGAAGCAAAGGCTTTGCAAAATGCGATTTTTGGTTCAGAAGGTGAGTTATTTAAATCTAAACAAGCGGCATTAAAACCCATTTTAGATGAAATTGCCAAAGCAGTGGAAAAAGTAGTTCGACAAAAGCGCTTGGACTTTTTATTTGATAAAGCAAACGATGGATTAGCCTTGATTTATACAAATCCGGTGCATGATTATTCCGATTACATTTTAGAAGAATTGGGCCTTGAAATAGATCCGAATTTGAAAAAATAAAACACATTACCAAACAAAAAAATAATTTAAAAAAGAAAAACAACGTATGAAAACCAAATTTTTATTGGCCGTAGGCCTTATGTTCGGATTGGCAACAATGCCGCTTCAGGCCCAAGTTAAAATCGGATTTATCAATGCTGATTATATTCTAAGCCAAATGCCAGAGGCAAAGCAAGTTGAAGAAGACTTGAAAAACACACAAAAGCAATACGAAACCTTATATCAAGGAAAAGTAAAAGATTTTCAAGACAAATTAGCTGCCTTTGAAAAAATGAATGCGGATGCAAAAACACCGGATATCATCAAGCAAGACAAAGAAAAAGAATTGCAAAATCTTCAAACTTCGATTCAAGAATTCCAACAAAATTCACAATCTTCTTTGCAGAAAAAGCAAGCGCAATTATTGCAACCGCTTTTGAAGAAAATTGAAGAAAACATGCACGCGGTGGCGAATGAGAATGCCTACACACACGTATTCAATTACGATGCGGGTATGGGAACGGCACCTATCTTGTTGCACTATCCATCAGAAGCTGCGATTTCTGATTTAGTTTTGAAGAAAATGGGCATTACGCCTAAGCCAGTAACAGCGGCTCCAGCACCTGCGGCAGCTCCGGCTGCTAAACCAGCTGCTGCTCCAGCAACGGCTAAGCCTGCGGCACCTAAGAAATAAGTTATTCGATTAGACATGGAAAAGACGCAAGTAATTGCGTCTTTTTTTTTGCTATTGAAATAGGTATTTGGCCATTTGAATCGCTGACATGAGCAGGATAATGCCGAGTACCACATAATGAAAAACCTCCTCCGGAATCTTTTTCAGAATCTGTTTTCCAAGGAATGAGCCCAGCAAACTAATTCCAATCAGGAATGGAATATATATAAGGTGCTCTTTAGTAAAATAGCCATTTGCTACGTAAATGATGGCACGAGAACTATCTACGCCCATGTCGATAAGCGCCGATGTAGCAATGAAAACATCCTTAGGCAGATGGAAAGCTGAAAGTGTTAATCCCCTGATCGCTCCACCCGTGCCAATTAATCCCGCTAAAAAACCTGAAATACCACCGCCAAGGTATAAATTAGTATCATTTTGTTTAATTTTTTTTTGTCCGCCCATGAGCAAATAAATAGCTAAGCAAAATATCGCCACGTTCATCCCTAATTCGGTCTGTTTTTGCGGAATGAAATTCGTTAATAAGGCGCCCAAAATCACCGAAATAACGGCTGGAATTCCTAATTTGATGGCTATCTGTTTATCGATGCCCGTTTGGAACAAATAGATTTTGGATAAATTACTGAATAAGTGAAACACGGCCGTTATGCCTAGCACAACTTTGAAATCCAAGAATAAGGATGCCAAGGGAACAAATAAAATCGACGAACCAAAGCCCGAAACCGTTCCTAAAATTTCCGCGAGGAGAGCTAAAATAAAAAACAAATAATAGTTCTCTTGCATGAATAATGGATTTATTCGATGGTTTTATTGGAATCAAAAAAGCGGTTTTGGAAAATAATGATAGAGACTACTCCGCAAAAAATAGCGGCATCTGCAAAGTTAAAGATCGGGGTGGAATAATAGGTGCCGCCCCAAAGTGGGATCCAAAGAGGTAAAATCCCCTCCCAGACATCGAAAAAGAACATGTCGATAACTTGGCCATGAAACCAGGTCATCGGTGCCCCATACGGCGCATTACCTAAAAGGACACCATAAAAGACAGAGTCGATCAAATTACCAATTGCCCCACCTAAAATTAAGGCAATACAAATTAATAAGCCTTTTGGACTATTTTTTTGCGTCAAAAAATGCAAATAATACCCAATGCCAAACATGGCAATGATGCGGAAAGTGGTTAAGATTAATTTCCCATAGGCAGAACCTAATTGAATCCCAAAAGCCATGCCAGGATTTAATGTATAGTGTAATTTAAACATGGAGCCAATGAGCTCAATTTGACCAAAATAACCAGGTTCCATTCCAAAATGAACCCCCATTTTAATGCCTTGATCCAAAAGAATAATGGCCAAACTAATCAAGAAATATCGAATACTGTTCATACTTGCTTTCTGCGGTTAACTTCTTTTTGAAGGAGGCCAAATTCCCGAGAGGTCTGACCGGCGATGGAACTATTTTCCTCGGCACGTCTAAATAAATAGGGCATCAC
>CANHCG010000230.1 GCA_947459055.1 Cytophagaceae bacterium
GGACTTTACATTGATAGCCAACGTGGAAGTGCGAAAACGAATGCGGCGAACGGTGAATTGATCGTTAAAAATGTGGTGGTTGCAGGAACTTCAGGTTGGGGATCTAGTGGATTTACGGCCTTGAATACGAACGTATATGGTTTCGGAGTCGCTATCGCGGATGAAGAGCAAATTGCTAAGACGAACGCTGCTGGTACTGTCGCTACAAAACCTATTGAGATTGGAACAGGTGTAAAAGCATCTGATTGGTTTAAAGCAATCGCAGGAAATAAGGTCTTGACTTCGACAGCAAATACAGGTATTTCATCAGCTCTTTGGTCGGCACGTCCTACTTTGACATTAACGCCGGGTACCTCTGAATCGTTGATCGGAACCGCATTGCCTACTTTACCAGGAATGACGGCTACAGATTACATTGGTGCATTTAAAGATACGGACTGGACGGCTGGTTGGGCTGAATATTCGCCTAATTCAGTTTTGTACATTAAGTAAGCATCTCTTTGGAAGGCTGTTAAGAATGCTTAACAGCCTTTCTTTATATTCCAATATGAAAATTAAATTATATCTAATATTCGCCTTGTTCGGGCTAATTGCATGCCATTCTAAAGAGGAGGCGGCGTATTACTTTAATGAGGCGGAGCAAGATAGTTTGTTGGTAAACCTAATCACTTGTGTTTCCGAAATCGCCCCAATGGCGACGGATTCAACAAAGATGTTGGCACAATTTCGGGCCTATTATCAAAAAAAAGCGCCTGATTTTCATTTGATACATCTACAGAAAGATTCGAAGAATCGCTTTTATTATTTAGTGAGTCGACCTGTCGCGGGTCGCAAAGACTTACGCAGGGGTGTGGTGGGGACATTTACATTAATTCCTGGGTCTTTGAACTTTCAGGATTTTGAAGAGGTTGTCAATACGCCTCATTTTGATGAAGAAACGGTGAAGGTACGAGGGGGATTTTTGTTTAGGCAATTAGTCTTGAAAGGCAATTTGGATGCGTACTTGGGAATGAAACATTATGTCGAATGGCCAGATGCGTATTTGACTTATGATAAGAAAAAAAGGTCTTGGGTTTCGACCATTGGCCTATAAGGTTTTATATTGGTGTAATAAAGAAAATGTCGGTAGGGTTCCTGCCGGCATTTCTTGTTTATCAGATTTAAAATTATCCTTTAAATGCTTTTCTTATTGTTTTGGACAGGCTATCTGATGAGTTATTCTGATGCTCGAAATTGGCCATTGAATTAATAAGCGAATTCGCCTCGAAAGACCTCTGATTCTTTCGATTCTGCATGTAGTAAATCCGATAAGTGATTTGCCATCAAATAACGCGATTGCCCACACCAAACCTGAAACGCTTCTGGCCCTTCCGGATGCTCCGGTAAATAACCTTTGAACACATCCAAATCAAACGTCCGCGCCGCAATGCCTGCCCCTGACAGCTCTCCATCATAGGCATTAATCATTTGCTCGACGTGGTTGGGCACAGGAACCATCATCACTGGTTTTCCAATGTACATCGCTTCGGCTACCGATTCAAACCCGGCCGTCGAAATCAAGCCCTTACATGCCTGCATTTTTTCTAAATATTTCTCGGCATCAATCGGATGAAAAGTTAAATTATCCGCGAATGCATACACCTCACGACGTGCTGGATTATCCCAAAAACAATCCAATTGAATCTCCGGGTTTTTTTTCGCCCAAGCCATAATCTCATCCGCCAAGCGGAAATGAGTCAAATAGACCAGCCAGCGCTCCCCTTGTTCCGGCTGCAATGCTCTGATCTCTTGTCGCAATAAAGGCGGAACCACCGAAATATTTCTTGCCTCATCAGATGCCATCGGTCGAAAGGATAAGCCCACTAATTTTTGAGAGCCAATCGCCGTGATTTTAGTATTCAGATTCAATAAAAATTGATCTAATTTTTTCTCTGGGATGGATTGAAAATGACGATTCAATAACAAATACTGATGCCCAATCGACATACAAGGCACCTTGCTTCCCGTTTTTAAATAATAGATTCCGGTAATGGACTCGTAAAAATTGACCAGTCCATCCGGTTGTAATTCTTCGATAAAATCTTGCAACTGACACGCACTTTTCCAATAGGTACGAAATCGACGAAAGGCTTGAAAGGCTGTTTTGCCTAATTGCACCGACTTCCCTTTGCCATAATTGATCGACGGACTCTCGTATTGAATCAAAGGCGTATCGCCAATAAACTCTTTAAAAAATGTCGGAACCTTACGGCCCTGAAAAGAGCCTACCGCATAGCCGACCACCTCATGTCCTGCTTCGCGGGCTAATTGGGTCAATGAAATCGCTTGCGTCAAATGACCCCGACCTTCTCCCTGAACCGTAAAAATGAATTTACCCATGGCTTACAAGCGATCTATATCTTCCGTTATCGTATCATCCCAAATCTCCTCCAATTCTTTCTCTAAATTGAAATTCGGATAGTCAATGATCAACCATTCTCCCTGATGTGTCTCTACCAAGGCCGTCAAGGACTCTACCCAATCCCCTGAATTCATATAGGTAATCCCATTGATCTCCTTGATTTCGGCCTTGTGAATATGCCCGCAAATGATGCCATCTGCTTTTTTAGCAATCGCTAATTCGGCCAATTTTTCCTCAAAATCCGAGATGAAATTCACTGCCGCCTTCACCTTTTGTTTGATGGTTTGAGACAAGGAATAATAAGGCTTACCTTTCCATGAACGGTACTGATTGTACCATTTGTTTAACCACAACAAAAACGTGTAGCCGATGTCGCCCAGGTAGGCCAACCATTTCATTTGACTCGTAATGCTATCAAAAATATCCCCATGCGTAATGAAGTACTTTTTATTAAAAGTCTTGAGCATATAATCCTGACGGATCGAAAATTGCTTCCCTACCTTCAATGGCAATACCTGCTCTAAAAAATCATCGTGATTTCCACGCAAATAGATGACCTCGGTATCCCAAGCATCCATCATTTTTAAGACCGTTCTAAAAAATGCGGTATGTTTCTTTTTCCAAGAGCCTCCCTTTTTTAATTGCCAACCATCAATGATGTCCCCGTTCAGAATTAACTGATGGCAGGAATTGGCTCGTAAAAATTCGTTGACTTCTTTGGCTTTGGCACCTTTACTTCCTAAGTGAAGGTCCGAGACGATGATCGTCTTGTAAGTGGGTTGGAATTTTTGACCCATGATAATCAATTGGTTTTCCAAAGGTACCCCGACTCCCCTAAGTCCTTGTTAATGAATCATTAAGGAATAGTTAAATCCACAAAAAGTCAAAAAAAAGAGTTGCCAAATTTAGGTTTGACAACTCTTTTCAAAAAGGTAAAAACTTGTTATTAATCGATTTGGGCCGTTTCTAATTTAGGCGCCAAGCTGTAAATGATTAACCAAGCAATCATATAGGCACTACCGCATAATAAGAAGATGATATTATAACCATCGTTGATATTGCCTAATAATTTGTATTTGTCCAGCAAGGAACCCACGATCATCGGGAAGAAAATACCCCCCACAGAGCCCGCCATGCCGCCGATTCCAATCACCGAACTCACGGCTTTTTTAGGGAACATATCCGTCGCAATCGAATAAATATTCGCACTCCATGCCTGATGTGACGCAGCGGCTAATGAAATTAAGGCTACAGCTTGCCAAATGTTATCGCAATAGCGCGCCAACATAATCGGCATCACCGCAAATGCAAAACCTAACATCGAGAATTTCCGTGCGCGGAATGAAGGCCAACCTTTGTTAATTAAATAACCTGACAGCCAGCCACCGCCTATACTCCCCACCGTTGTCGCCGTGTAGACAATAATCAATTCCAAACTCGGTTTCTTTAAGTCTAATTGGAAACGCTCCGAGAAATACGAAGGCAACCAGAACAAGAAAAACCACCAGATTGGGTCAGTTAACATCTTCCCAAACACAAATGCCCAAGTCTGCTTAAAGCTAAATAAACGCGCCCATTTTACAGGTTCTTGATTCTCGTCCTTCGCCTCCATATCCGCGTGGATGTAATCAAACTCTTCTTTGCTTAATTCTTTGTGCTTAGCTGGTACCTCATAATACAACCACCAGAAGATCAACCAAATGAATCCCA
>CANHCG010000231.1 GCA_947459055.1 Cytophagaceae bacterium
GCTAAAATCGAAGCACATCCCACCAAAATTTCTGCCCTTGGCTATTATCCCAATCCCATGGATCCGGATGAAAACCAAGCCATTTTTTATCGGGAACATATCAAAAAAGTGATCCGAGCCGCCGCTACGCTAGGCATTCAAAACGTAAATACCTTTATTGGACGAGATTTTACCAAAAATGTCGCTTATAACATCGCGAAATTCAAAGAAGTTTGGCCTGAAATAATCGCCTTAGCGGATTCCTTGGATATTAAAATTGGGATAGAAAATTGCCCCATGTTTTTCACCGATGATGAATGGCCGGGTGGTAAAAATTTAATGACCACACCAAAAATTTGGGACCAATTATTTGACATCATTCCTTCCCCGAATTTTGGGCTAAATTATGACCCATCACACATGGTTTTTCAAATGATGGATTACCTCTACCCCATTTATGCTTATAAAGAAAAACTACATCACATTCATCTAAAGGATGTTAAAGTTTATCAAGATAAATTGAATCGAGTAGGCATTTTAGCGAATCCTTTGGAGTACCATTCACCTAAAATACCAGGTCAAGGCGATATCCATTGGGGAAAATTTATTTCAGCGCTAAATGATGTAAGATATCGAGGTCCGATTGTCATCGAAGTCGAAGATAAAGCCTATGAGGGTTCAGATACGGATGTCGAAAAAGCGATTTTATCTGCTCGGAATCACATCAAACAATTTTTACCTTAAGGAACCGGTGTCATTTTAACCGTTGCCTGCACCGTGGTATTGCGGTAGGTTCTTGAACCTCCAAATGTAAATTCATTTTTGGCGATGGTTAACACATCTCCTTCGCCATCCAATAAATAATTATTCGTATTACTAATAATCAACTTCGTATCGGAATTGGATAATTTCCAATTCCCTGTAGCTGTACTATTTCCTGTATTGTCAATAGCTAAACATGTCCCATCCTTTTTGAACGTCAAGCGCACTTTAGATACATCATATTGTGATCCTTCCGCAGTTCGACCTCGCAAATACACCTGGCCATTTAAATATCCAGTGGCATTAACCTCCTGGATTTGCCATGTATAATTCAACAAAATTTCAGTTTTCGTTTTAGGTTCAAAATCAGCTTGATCTTTGCAACCAGAAAAGAAAAGAAATAATCCAATGACTCCTAAGTATCTCAAAATTTGCATGCCACAAAGGTAAAAAATAAACAAAGATTAAAAAAAGGGCCCGAAGGCCCTTTTAAGCAAATTATGTTATAATTTATTTCTTTGGCTTTGTGAATAAGGCCGCATCCAAACTTGGGTTTATTACAATGGAAGTTGTTTCAACGGCCATCGTTCCACCACCCATCGGACTCGGAGATTCCACCGTATGTGGAAAATATAAGCCATCAACCGCCTTGTAATTTGAATAGCTTACTTCCGCATCAACTGATTGTCCTTGCATGTTCATCTTCGCAATGGTTTTAACTACAAAACCCGTAGAAGCCGAAACAAATACTTGTACATCTTCGCCATTGGCTTTGGTTACCTTTAATAAATATGCTTCAGCCCCATCCACTTTTTCCTTGCTCACCAATTCAATTTTTGAACCCTCTTTTTTGGCAATCAATAAAGGTGATCCAATATTCTTCTGCGACATCGCCATTTTAACCTGCTCACGTGGCATATCCTCTGGCTCTCCTGTTCCTCCCATCATCGCAGGACGATTCATCCATCCACTTTCACCATCAATCACAGTAACGATTTTATTGCCCATTACCTCGATTTCCGTACGAAACGATTTACCCACCAAAACCGACGTTTTGCTTTCAATATCCATGCCCTGAACACTGAATTTATTCTTCATGACCATGGATTTTACAGATTCCCACTTTTCAGGACTTCCCATAGCCGCCTGATGCTTAGCGATAATCTCATCCGTAGATTGCGCCTTAACTGCGATAGTGATAGCCATAAAGCAAATTATCGCGATAAATTTGACCTGATTTTTCATATTAGTTGTTTAAAATTTGACGAATGTAAAAGATGAACCGCACATTTTATGAACCGCTCATCACAAAATTAGTTTAATTATGCATGTTTACGCAGGGATTTCATTACGAAAGCCCAACCAATAAATACCAAAACTCCTGCCGCCAAAAAGGCCGCTCCTGGAAAATACACAAATGAGGTCCCCGAAGTAAAATGAGCGAACAAATTCGAAGCCACCAAGGGCCCTAAAATCGTTGTCACCGATTGCAAACTGGTTAACCCTCCTTGTAATTCGCCTTGTTCATTAGCGCCAACTTGCTGACTTATCAAACTCTGTAACGCCGGCCCCGCAATTCCCCCCAAGCCAAATGGCACCATAAAGGCATACATCATCCACGAAGAATTCGCAAAGGCAAATAAGAAAAAGCCCAACCCATATAACAATAAACCATAAGATACCGCACGATTCTCACCTATTTTAGGAATCAAAACCCGATTTAAACCTCCCTGAACACCTGCGACGATTAAACCTACAAAAGCCAACGAATATCCTACTTCGGTAGGAGACCACGAAAACACCTTCATCGTGAAATAAGACCAAGTACTCGGATGAGCCTGTCCGGCCAACTGTAAACAAAAGAACCCGACCACCAATCCTATAATAACCGGATATTTCGCCAAATGCTTCAAGGATCCCAACGGATTCGCCCGAGACCAATCAAATGAACGCCGATTCTCCTTGGCTAGGGATTCAGGCAAAACAAAATAGCCATAAAGGCCATTCAATAGCGTCAACAAGGCCGAGACATAAAATGGAACCCGAACCCCAAATCCTCCCAAAAATCCACCGATCGCCGGCCCAATAATAAAACCAATTCCAAAAGCCGCTCCCACCATTCCGAAATTCTTCGCGCGCTCCTCGGGTTTTGAGATATCCGCAATATAGGCCTGAGCCGTAGTAAAACTAGCGCCGGTGATACCGGCAAGGAGTCGGCCAACGAACAGCCAAGTGATATCTGGCGCATTGGCCAAAATTAAATAATCAATCGAAAAGCCAAATAAGGATGCCAAAATAATGGGACGACGGCCATATTTATCCGACAATCCACCCAATATAGGCGAAAAGAAAAATTGCATAATGGCATAGGAAGCCATTAGCCAACCGGAATATTGCGAAGCCACACTCAAATCCCCACCCGTAAATCCGCGAATCAAGGTCGGCATTAAAGGCACAATTAGCCCAATCCCCAACACATCAATCACCATGGTAATGAATATAAACCCAATCGCAGGATTTCGCTTATTTGCCATATATCTTTCTTAAAAAGTATAGCCTACCTTAGAACTCAAAAAGGTTTTGCTAATCTGGCCGCATTCTTTCGGGCTTCTACTTTTATCAGGTACCGAATCTAACTCCACGATAGCCCATCCACTAAATTTAATCTTTTCCATATTTTTGAAAACCTCCTCTAAATTCACCTTTCCTTGGCCTAATTCCACAAATTTATAGGCGGAAGGATTGGATTCCTGCCCTTTGATTGGCGACTCCACATCTTTAATATGAAAGGAATGAATGACATCTTTGTATTTCAAAACCGCCTCCGCCGGATTGCCTCCGCCCTGAAAATAATGCGCCACATCTAATAACAAGCGAGCATAGGCTGGATTCATGTGTTTAACTAACGTATCTACCTCTTCAGGCGTTTCCCCAAATTGATTCATATGGTTATGATAAGTGGTCTGAATTCCAATTTCTTTTGTTCTTTTTCCAATCATATTCATAACTTCCGCCAAACGAATTAATTGGGCCTCAGTCGGTGCTTCACCCTTTTTACGAAGACTATTTGTCAATTGAATCGATGTACCCCCCAAAGCCTTCACAAATTTCGCATGGTTTACATGTTGCTCGATGGTCGCAGCTTCTTTCGCCGGGTCAATCTCCACATTGCCACTTGAAAACATAACTAAATTCAATTTAGCTGCATCAATTTTCTCCTTTAATACTGCAGGATTATCCTTGTATACGGGATAGGCATTAGCCCGCAACTGAATTCCTTTAAATCCCAAATCAGCAATATCGATAATCGCTTGTTCGTCTTTCCCGCTCCAAGTAATGGCAGAATAACCCATTTTA
>CANHCG010000232.1 GCA_947459055.1 Cytophagaceae bacterium
ACACCCTTCGTGGCCAACTGCTCCAAAAATAATTTCGGATTCGGAAACCGAGTCGGATCCCATTCAAAGGTACAGGGATAAGACATACTATGCCATCCAGGTTCCACGCCGATGAAATCCAATGGAAAATCATGTTCTTCAAAACTCGCAACTTCCTTTAAAATATCGTCTTGTGAATATAAAGTGGGCACCCGTTGCGTAAATCCCAATCCCCATTTAGGTGGCAAATAACCCCCGCCACTTAGTAAGTTATAACGTTGAACAACTTGCATCGGCGTAGGTCCAGCAAACACATAAAGGCTCGTTCCGTTTGCCGGAACTAATACTTCGACAGCATCTGAATAGGGCTGGGCACTCCATTTTTTATTCGTATTGCGGTCCTGAAGTTCAGGTGGATTTTTCGAATCGACCCGCACGCCAGTTCCTGCATATACCGTGATGTATTGGGCGGCGTCGATCAATACGCCATATCCTTTCGAGGAAACATAAAAGGGAACCGGTGCATGAGTCCGACCATTATCCTTCCCGCCAAAATGATCCATATGTAGATTCAAAATCCGACCGCGCTGGTTCACGGTCTGAAAATTCAAGCCCAAGCCAAACACCTGCTCATCCCGCTGCAGTGGAAATTTAAGATAGGTTTTACCTTGAATGATTTTAATTTCAATAGCGGATTTGTCTAGGGGAAACGCGGTTTTCGGGAGTCTTTGAAGCGCTGTCAAATTCACCTCGCCCCCAGCTGCTCGAAGCAGGCTGTGTGGTTGGGCTTGCCCCACCACCGCCTTCCAAATGCCCGGATAGGTCTCCTTCCAAACGACAGCAACCTGTGCGTTTAGGATTGTTTGGGAAATCAAAAACAGAGATAATAGGGCCAGACGAGTTTTCATATGTGTTTGATTTGTTTAAAGGTTTCTATTTGAATTACCAACGAACAGCTTTAAACGTCCATCCCGGATTCACTTTTTGCATTTCAATTTCATCATTCCGTTTGGTCAAGCCACACGCAATATAGTTTTGATGCAAGGCAGCCAAAGCCACTCGATCTAATTCTACGCCTAGGCCTGGTTCGCTAGGGACCTCCACGGAACCCTCTTCAAATTTCAACCGTCCACCTTTAATAATCTCATCCGATTGCCAAGGATAATGCGTATCTAAAGCATACGTCATTTTGGGTAAAGCCGCCCCCAAATGCACCATGGCGGCCAATGAAATGCCTAAATGACTGTTAGAATGCATCGACAAATCTCTTCCAAAAGTCTCACAAATACCCGTTAAGGTCATCGATGCCCGTAATCCACCCCAAAAATGATGGTCACTCAAAATGATATCTTCGGCACCAATCGCGATGCTGTTTGGAATTTCCGCAAAAGAGGTCGTACACATATTGGTGGCCAAAGGTGTTTTTAAGGCCTTGCGAACCGTAGCCATATTCTCCTGACCACGAACCGGATCCTCTAAGTATTCCAAATACGGTTCCATTTCTTTTCCGTATTTTATGGAGGTCTCAACGGTCCATAATGCATTTGGATCAATTCGCAATGGGTATTTTTCACCAAACGCTTGGTGCAAGGCAATAATCGCGTCCACCTCCTGCCGAGGTTCGAAAACGCCTCCTTTCAATTTAATGGATTGAAAACCAAATTCTTTGCACATCGCCTTGGCTTGGGCAACGATCTCTTCTGGATTTAATGCGCTTTTTTGGCGGGCCGCATCCCATCCCGTAGCATCAGGATTTAGGCCAAAACCCAATTCCCCACCAGCCCCTTCATATTTATAAAACAAATAGGCTGAAAAAGGAACTCGATCTCTCCGCTTTCCGCCTAATAAATCAACGATCGGTTTTCCTGTCACCTTCCCCATGATATCCATGCAGGCCACCTCCACCGCACTAAATATATGTACTAATTTGCGCTGGTCCCAAGGAGCTAATCCGCGGTCAGCCACCGAATCTGTTCCAAAGGCTTGCTCTAAAATATGGCGAATTTGGTTTAATTGAAATACATCTTGGCCGATCAAAAGTTTTTTGGATTCCTCCAAAGCCGCGTCAATATCCTTAGTACCCGGAATTTCACTGATGCCAGAAATGTTATCCTCCGTCACAATTTCCAATACCGTACGTAAGGCATAGGGAGCATGCAATCCGGCTGCATTCAAAAGGGGAGGATCTACAATGGCGATCGGGGTGATGTGAATTTCCTTAATGCAGGGTCCAGCTTGATAAGACATATTTATTTTATTTTTCTAATAACAATACCAATGAGCTATGATCTAATTCACCATTTCCCAGTTCTATGGCTTTTTTCATTTGTTGGGCTACTTGGGTCGTTCCCATTAATTCTACAGCTAATGCTTTTCCCGTCTCTAAAGCAATATTCATGTCTTTATGGTGAAGCTTTATTTTAAAACCGGGTTTAAAGTTGCGATCAATGATTCGTTGGCCATGTAAGTCCAAAATCCGACTTTGGGCAAATCCACCCAATAATACTTCGCGCATCTTTTCTAAATCCACCCCTGCTTGGTTTGCTAAGGTGAACGCCTCGGAAACGGCTTGTATAGTCATCCCTACGATCATTTGGTTGCAAGCCTTCGTTATTTGTCCCGCCCCAGCTTCACCAATGTGTACAATGTTTTTCCCCATCGCTTGAAAAATAGGTAATGCTTTATTAAACGCCTCGGAAGAACCACCTACCATGATGGATAAGGTAGCCGCCTCAGCACCTACTTGGCCCCCAGAAACAGGGGCATCCAAGGCGTCAACGCCTATTTTCGCTAATTCGCAATGAATATTTTTGGCCACTAAGGGTGAAATCGTTGACATATCTAGGTAACATTGACCCGCGCGCATCTCCTTAGCTATCCCTTCTTCGCCGAACAACATCGACTCTACCTCTGGGGAATCGGGTAGCATGGTGATAATCATATCCACGGACGATGCTAATAATTTAGTAGTTGAACAAATCTGCGCTCCCGCTAATTTCACCGCTTCTGCCGACGCACTTTTTTCTAGCACAAAAACAGAAAAACCTGCTTTCAATAAATTGAATACCATGGGCTTGCCCATGATGCCTAAACCAATAAATCCAATATTTTTCATGTATAATTTAAATCAAGGGGAATAATTTAGCCCCAATTAAAATGACCACCAAACCTGTCAATCCCATCACCACTAAGAGAGGAGAAATTGTTTTAAGTGCTTCTTTTTCGGTTAAGTCGCTCAATTTACAAAATATCCAAAAGCCCGCATCATTCATCCAGGGAACTAATTTAGATCCACAACCAATCGCCAATCCGATGTAGACAGGATTAAACGCTAAATTAGCCTGACCGGCCATCCCGGACAAAATTCCAGAGGCCGTAATGAGCGCCACCGTAGCTGAACCTTGCGCAGTACGAACCACGGCTGCGATAAAAAATGCCATCGGAATTAAGGCCATTTGGTACCCTGCGGTCAATTCGGCAATTTTAGCACTGATGCCCGTTTGTTGGAGCGTCCCGCCAAAAGCCCCTCCAGCTGCCGTAATTAAAATAATTCCACCGCCACTCATTAAAGCCGTCTGTACAAATGGCGTTAAATTTTGGCCTTTGTCTTTTTTGTTTTTGGCCATCACACCCAGGGCAGCCACACCCCCTAAAATAATGGCGATGTTCTTATCCCCTAAAAATTTAATTCCGGCTGCCAATTGATTCAACAGAGGTCCCGACTGAGTACCCTTCAGAAAATTTGAAAACGCGGTATCTAAACAAATAAGAACTAATGGAATTAAAACTGGTAATAAAGAGACGCCCAAACCGGGTAGATGTTTATCTTCTTTGGCTGATATTTCTTTGAGATCGTCCAATTTTGCATCCAACGAATCTCGTAATTCAATGGGCCATTTTTTGTTCGCATACACAGAAAATAAATATCCCGCAGATATGGTGAAAAAACCAACGACAATCCCGCATCCCATCATTAAACCAATCGGGATATGCATTTCCCCAATTAAAAATAAGGGGCCAGGAGCAGGAGGAACTAAGGAATTTGCCATCGCCGCACCCGACATGATACAAAGAATCAATAACAAATAATTTTTGCCTATAC
>CANHCG010000233.1 GCA_947459055.1 Cytophagaceae bacterium
ACCCCGGGTGAAATTTCCCCGATAAGGAATAAAATGAATGCGCGGTGCCGCTGTGTCCATCGAGATCGTTTGAGAGATTTCAGCTAAATGCTGATGCGTAAAGGCTTTGTAAATGCTAAGGTTATTATTCCGCCACGAAAAATGGCTGGTGGTCGATAAACTCTGACCTGCTCCCGTAGAACCAGTAATTGCAGACACGTGGATATCGCTGTTCAATAATCCCTTCGCTGCTAGCGGTAATAAAGCCAATTCAATACATGTCGCAAAGCAACCCGGATTCGCGATTTTCTGCGCCGATTGAATCTTTTCCTTTTGAAATTCCGCCAAACCATACACAAAACCCTCCGACTCATCCCGGAAATCTGTGCTTAAATCAATGATTTTGGTATGCCAAGGAATCTCATTCGCCGCCAAAAATTTCTTCGATTCGCCATGGCCCGAGCAGATAAATAACACATCTACCGGAGTCAATTTGTCTGTAAAGTATAAGGCGCAAGTACCCAATAAATCCGTATGCACATCTGATACTGGCTTACCCGCCTGTGAATTCGATAGAATACACGTGATGTGCACATCGGGATGATGCACTAAAATCCGAAGCAATTCACCTCCTGTATATCCGGCTGCGCCGACAATGCCTATTTTTGCCATCGCTATTGATTGTTTACCTTCCGGTGAATCATCGTTTGGTTCGATACGATTTTCGAATATCCTCGCACATCATCACCCGTCCAGGCTTTGTTCATTTCGCCATAGGCCCCAAATACTGAGGACATCAAATCATTGTCAGACTCAATTCCCAAGATATAGAAATGATAAGGCGCTAATTGTACATGAACCGTGCCGGTCACCTGATCCTGCGTATCCGATAAGAACGTTTCGAAATTCCGCATCACGGGCTCGAGGAATTGGCCCTCGTGCAAGAGCGTTCCATACATTTCGCCGATGTTCTGTTTCCAGTACAATTGGTGTTTAGTCAATACATGTTTTTCCAAACTATGATGCGCTTTGATGATAATTAAAGGGGCTGCCGCCTCAAATCCCACCCGGCCTTTAATCCCAATAATCGTATCACCCACATGGATATCCCGACCGATTGCGAAGGCACTTGCCCGCTCCATTAGCGCCCGAATAGCTGACACTGAACTGTCGAATAATTCGCCATCGATGCCCACAAATTCTCCATTTTTAAATTGTAAGGATATTTTTTCGGGGCTGGTTTTGGTCAATTGGGTCGGCCAGGCCTCTTCTGGCAAATAGCCATTCGAGGTCAAGGTTTCTTTTCCACCCACGGAGGTTCCCCATAAGCCTTTATTGATCGAATAGGCCGCTTTGTGCCATTCTTGCACTACGCCTTTTGATTTTAAATAGTCGATTTCCGCCTCGCGGGATAATTGCAAATCGCGAATCGGGGTGATAACCTCACATTCCGGCACTAAAATGCGGAATACGACATCAAAACGCACCTGGTCATTACCAGCACCCGTACTTCCGTGGGCGATGGCTTTGGCGCCTAGTTTTTGGGCATATTTCGCTACGGCGGTCGCTTGGAATACGCGTTCTGCCGAAACGGAAAGGGGATAGGTGTTATTTTTTAAAACGTTTCCATACACCAAATATTTAATGCAATCTTGGTAATAATCTTCCACTACATCCAGCGTCACATGCGATTCCACACCTAGGGAATAGGCTTTCGCCTCGATCGCCTTTAATTCCTCCGGAGAAAATCCACCTGTATCCACTAAGGCCGAATGCACTTCCATGCCGCGGTCTTCCTTTAAATATTTGACACAAAAGGAGGTATCTAAACCCCCACTAAATGCTAAAATTACTTTCGGCTTGCTCATTGTTCCTTGGATTTTCCTTTCGGTTTGAAAGGCATTAATAATTTCTCTTTAAATTTTTTCAATTGGCTGAAATCCGTCATATTCTTCAAGAATATCCATTTTTCATCCTTTTCGTCCTCTGTTTTTTTGTTGGCCTCTTCGGGGTCAAAAATCATGCCCGTACACAAACAAATCTTGCGTTCCGTGCGGGTTAAAATGTCGTAATTGACACAGGATTGACAACCTTTCCAAAAATTATCATCTACCGGTAACTCAGAAAAGGTCGTTGGTTCATAACCTAAGTCCGAATTAATTTTCATCACGGCTAGGGAGGTTGTGATTCCAATGATTTTTGCTTCTGGGTAGCGTGAACGGGATAATTCGAAGGCTTTGGCTTTGACGGCTTTAGCGACGCCATATTGGCGATAGGAGGGGTTGACGATCAGACCGGAGTTGGCGACAAACTTTCCATGTTGCCAAGTTTCGATGTAGCAAAACCCAACAAAGCTTCCATCTACATCATCTGTAGCGATAATTGCTTTGCCTTCCGACATTTTTTCGCGTAAATATTCTGGGGTGCGCTTAGCGATGCCCGTACCTCTCGCTTTAGCGGATTCTGCCATTTCATGGCAGATGGAGTCAGCTAGACCGAAATGGGCCTCACTTGCAACTTGGACCGTATATGAATTCATTGAATGATAAATAAAAATTAGACAAAAAGAAATCGATTTTCAGGTGTTCTTTACACCCTAAAAATAAATCTTCGTCGCCTACGTACTATCAAATAAATGTTCATTCGCTTGGTAAATAATGGCTTTATGCCAATTTTTGTTGCAATTTAAGGGGCGAATTTCGGCAAAACCTAGGTTAAATCCCAATATTCCTCGAATTATTTCATGAGCCAATCAGAACCATTATCCGCCGAACAATTGATTTATGCCTATGCGTCCGGTTATTTTCCGATGGGAGATGAGGCGGATGAAATTCGTTGGTACAACCCAGACCCCCGCGCCATCATTCCGATCGAAAGCTATGTGCCTGCGAAATCCTTAAAGCCGATTTTAAATAAAGGTACCTTCGAATGCCGGATTAATCAGGCCTTTGAACAAGTTATGCGGCATTGTTCGCAACCCCGTTCCGAGGATGATGGTATTTGGATATCCGAGGAAATAATTAAAGCCTATACCGAATTACATCGCTTGGGTCTCGCGCATTCGGTCGAAGTATATATAGATGGGAAATTGGTGGGTGGCTTGTATGGGGTTTGTTTGGGAGGAGCCTTTTTTGGCGAATCGATGTTCTCCTTGGTTTCCAATGCGTCCAAGGTGGCTTTTCATCATTTATTAGTTCGGTTGCGTGATCGAGGTTTTGCTTTGTTGGATACGCAGTTTATCAACGACCACGTTCAGCGCCTCGGTGCCATCGAAATTCCTCAAGCGGAATATTTGAATCGACTGCAAAAAGCCTTGGATAAAAAATGTAAATTTGAGCAATTTTAACGCACATGATTTTATCGCCAATTACCCATACGGACGAAGTCGTTCACATAAAAGACCTCGAAACTGCCAAAATCATTCAGCTGTATCAGCGTGATTTTTCGATGGATGTCAAACCGGAACTTGGGCATCTGTCAAGTATTGGAATTTATCAATGCAAAAAAAGTCTCTTACGTTTCTATGCTCATTACACGGAAATTGCGGGGAAGGATGCGTTTTATTGCCAATTGGCCCGTCAATATCCTGCCTATTATTCTGAAGATAAATGGGAATTCAATGCGATTTTACCTTATTTGGATACTTCCATGGAAGTCCTTGAAATAGGGGCGGGGCATGGTTATTTTTTACAAAAATTACGCGGTTTGGGATTTCAGCAATTGACCGGTTTAGAGATTTCCAGCGATGCGGTGGAGGCTTGTCGGGCCAAAGGCTTCGATATGATTCAATCGCCCATCGAGGAACTGACTGGCGATCGGCAATTCGATGTGATTTGTTCTTTTCAGATTTTCGAGCATTTGCCGAATGTGGATGCTGCCTTACGTAAATCGGTCGATGCGCTTCGTTCGGGCGGATTGATGAGCATCAGTGTACCTAATAACCATTCCTTGCTTTTTGCCTTGGAACCTTATCATACCTTAAACTTGCCTCCGCATCACGTGATGCTTTGGGATGAGATTTCGCTGCGTAAAATCGCGGATTTATATGGCTTGGAATTGGTTGATATCTTGAAATCGGAAGCGAGTTTGTCGGA
>CANHCG010000234.1 GCA_947459055.1 Cytophagaceae bacterium
AGCTTCCTCCTTTTTTTGAGGGGAGCAAGAATACACCACGAAGCAGACAGAAAAAATGAGGCTGATTTTTTTCATTAGAGCGGATATAAGGCAGCTTCCCGCTCGTAAGCGGCGGCTGCGATGAGAACTTTAAATTGATTGAACTGATGATTAATTTGGGCATTCATCCATTGATTGCGCGCGTCTACCGTTTCTAGGTAGGTATTAACACCTTCATGAAAGCCTTTTTCGATGAGTCGTTGGTACGCACTCGCCGCTTCCAACGATTTAGTGGAAGCTTGAAAACCGACCAATGATGACATTAGCCCTTTCTGAGCAGTTTCAGTGGCTAAATTCAATTGTTTGGCGGTTAAATCAAGCGTATTTTTTGCGGTTGCAAGGTCCAATTGGGTCTGTTTTATCTTTAGGTTATTCCGATTTCCAGCATAAATGGGAATATCCAATTGCAGGCCGAGCATGTAATAGGCACTTTTGGAATTCAAGGCCCAATTCGAGGATTGGGAACCTAAGTTCACAAAACCGTTTACTTTCGGTAAATAAAAGGCTTCATTCATTTTCAGCACGGTTTCTTGCATCGAAATGGATTTTGCCAATAGGTTTAATTCCTCTCGATTCCCTTCGCCTCTAGTCATACGAATCACCTCACTGATGGCCTTTTCGACTTCGAAATCAATCTGAATGTCATTCGTCAAAGGTGCATTTAACAAAAAATTAAAATACATGCGGGCCGATTCACTTTGTTTAGCTGCGTCGGCTTGTTGGGCTTGAATTTGAGCAATTTCACTATCGGCTCGTAGGATATATGCGGGAAGTCCTTTGCCGTTATCGACTAATTTTTGATTTATTTTTTTGCCTTCTTGGGCTACATGCAGGCTATTTTGGTAGACCTTTTGAAGGCCTAGACTCAATAAATATTGGAAATAAGCGGTTTTGATTTGTTTGACGAGTTCACGTTTGTAGAGGGAAAGGTCGACCTGTTGCAATTCCATTTGTTGGCCTTGCAATTGTTTATTGTAGCTCAGGTCTTTATTGTAAATCGGCATGGTTGACTGCACCTTCATGTCATAGAAATTCCGTGGGAAGAAATTGGTTTCTACGTTAGCAATCTGCGGAAATTGGGTCGTGCGGGTTAAAGCATTCAAGGTTGAATACACAGGATTTAACAAATCCCCGACAGGAAAAGCGATGCTCCGACCTCCTTCCCCACTTTGATAGGCACCTTGAAAGGAGATATTGGGTTGATATAAACTTTGGGCGGATTTTAAGGCCAACATCGCTTTTTCCACTTGGATGGATTTTTGCTGGACCGTGATATTTTGTTGGAATGCCGTGGCAATGTAGTTGTCCAACACGGATTTTTGTCCTAAAACGGGTAAGGCGAAAAAAAGGAGTAAAACGTATTTCATCTTAGGCTTTTTTGAGGGTTTTTAATAACCAATCGAGGGAATCATGCATGGTTTGTTCCATGTCTGCTGGGCTAACTAATTTATCCAAACGTTTCCGAATGGCTAAGGAAACTAATCCATGCACCATGCTCCAAACGGCCATGGCCACCGTTTCCACTTTCGCAGGCACGATTAATCCTTGGTCCATCCCATCTTGAATGATAATTTTTAAGGCATTTAAGGACTGATCTCCGCTGGACCAGCCTTCGCCCATTTGAATCAATCGATCCATGGGCGCTTCTTGGATAAACATTAAATCGTAGAATTCAGGATATTCAAGACCAAATTGGAGGTAATTTTTTCCCATTTGGTGCAGCCGATCGATCGGATTACTGATTAACGATAAACTGATATTCGCAGTGAGCATCATTTTAAATCCAGATTCGCAGCAATGAAAAAGGATTTCATTTTTATCCTTAAAATATAAATACAGCGTGGTGGGGCTGTATTGAATCCGTTCGGCAATTCTTCTCATACTAACATGGCTGAATCCTTCCTCCACAAAAAGTTTCATGGAATGATCCAGAATGAGCTGGCGAATTTCCTTCTTCTGTTGTTCTTTTCTAGCTACGATTCCCATATAAATAAATTACAATGTAAACTTAATTAACGGTGTTAAGTAAACAAAACAATAATCTGATATTTTTTAATTTCCACGCACGTTCGAAAAAAATGGGGGCTTCCATATTTGGGAATCAATCAAAAAATCAAAGGCTTACGATCGATGGGGCAACTCGGTTCCATAAGCGGTAAACCTTAGCCGATTTTTGATTTTTATTAGTGCGTTTTTCATTTGAGATAATCCATGTATGTAATATGCGATTCAGTGGAATTAAATAGCTTTCTTAAAGCCTTGTCAAATGATCGATTGCTAATGCTCAACGAGAAATGAAACCCGACATATTCAAAAAAATTGTTCTTTTTAAATAAAAATAATCACTAAATTCGAAACAAAGCACACAGCCAAAAACCTTTTCTTATCAAAAGATCAACCTGATTTATATGAAAAAAATCATCCTATGCTACCTCGTTTTGGGGGGATTATTGAGTCAATTGACCCTGGCTCAGGCCCTGAAAAAAAAATCGATTAAACCGAAGATAACTAGCTTGCATGTCATACAAGATGTAAAATCAAGCTCGATTTCCATTTTCCGAAAAAATGAAAAATCCCCTATTTTAACGCAAGTTGCCAAAGATAATTTCCGACCTTTTCTTCATCCAATCGTAGCGCCCGATGGCAATGGTCTATTAACTGAATATAGTCCTGGACACCATAAACACCAAACCGGAATATACTGGGGATATACCCGTGTAAATGGCCGTGATTATTTTCATCATCCAGAGGGTGATTATTGGCGCAAAATCAAGGCAAATGTGATCAAAAGCAGCGGGAATGAAGTAAAATGGGAAACCGTTTATGATCTCTTGGATGAAAAAGGAAATCCGGTATTGACAGAAACGCAAACTTGGTCCATGCGTGAAGAAAACGGTAAATATTTTCTCAAATTAATCTGGACCGGGGAAGCCATTACCGATGTGACCATTGGGATGTACGATTATGGTGGCTTATTTGTTCGAATGCCATGGAAGGAAGGCATCGATGGAGAGGTGGTAAATGGTGCAAGACAAAAAAATGAAAAAGCGGAAGGCCAAAGATCGAATTGGGTCGATGTGGGAATGAAAATAGAAGGACGAAAAGACCGAGCTCATATTGCTGTTTTTGATCATCCAGAAAATAATGGTTTTCCGCAACATTGGCGTGTGGATAACCAATTAGGCATCGGGGTGGCCCGAGCAAGAAAAGGGAATTGGGAGATAAAAAAAGGCAAAATTGAAACAATAAAGCATGAGCTCCTCGTATACACAGGTGATCTAACCGATTTAGAAATCAATAAATTATGGACTAGCTACAGTGGACAAGACATGTCATTTAATGTGGGTGGTGGCTCTCCTGCACTTTGGGGGGTGGCTCAGCAAGAAGGTCGGGATGCTAAATTCTTAAACCCGACAGAAGCAACGGCTGCCATGACATTAAAGCCAGGATTTAAGGTGAATGCTTGGGCTGCTGAGCCCACCATCACCCAACCTATGGCCTTTTGTTGGGATGATAAAGGCCGTCTTTGGATTGCAGAAAATCGCGACTATGAGTCACGAGGATATGGTTTTTCAAAAGCGGGGAATAGCCGAATTTTGATTATCGAGGATACCAATCACGATGGCATCGCTGATTCAAAAAAGGTTTTTTTAGAGGGAATTGCTTTCCCCTCAGCCATTGCAGTTGGTTTTGATGGTCTATACCTAGGGGCCCCTCCAAATTTACTTTTTGTCCCTGATAAGAACCATGATGATGTAGCTGACATGGCCGATATCGAGGTCAAATTAACGGGCTGGGGCATTCGAGATCGACATGAGACCTTAAATAGTTTACATTGGGGGCCTGATGGTTGGCTTTATGGCCTTCAGGGTTTTGCCACTCCCTCTAAGGTCCGAAAACCTCAAGGAAAAGGGAAAATTTACAGACAAAATGACCCATTCCCAGAAGATATTTTAATGGGTGATGGAGTGGATATCAACGGCGGCGTGTGGAGATATCATCCCACCAAAGATATTTTTGAGGTTGTCGCTCA
>CANHCG010000235.1 GCA_947459055.1 Cytophagaceae bacterium
AGAGGCCATCGAAGAGACCGAACAAATGCTCGACGTATATGCCGATTTCGCCGAAAATTTCATGGCTATGCCCGTGTTAAAAGGTAAAAAAACGGCCAATGAACGTTTTGCTGGTGCCGAAGAAACCTATTGCATCGAAGCCATGATGCAAGATGGAAAGCACTTCAAGCTGGTACTTCTCACTTTTTAGGTCAAAACTTCGCTAAGGCTTTTGATGTAAAGTTCTTAAGTAAAGAAAATCAATTGGATTATGTTTGGGGAACTTCTTGGGGAGTTTCCACCCGCCTCATGGGTGCCCTCATCATGGCTCATTCAGATGACCAAGGATTAGTATTGCCTCCAAAATTAGCTCCGATCCAAGTCGTTATTGTACCTATTTTTAAAGGTGAAGAACAATTAGCCCATATCAAATCAAAAATCGAACCACTCGTTAAATCCTTACGGAAGCATGGGATTTCGGTTAAATTTGATACCTCAGAAAACCAAAGCCCTGGATTTAAATTCGCCGAATATGAATTAAAAGGGGTGCCAATTCGATTGGCCATCGGGAATCGCGACATTGAAAATGGTACAATCGAATTAGCACGTCGAGACACTCGTGAAAAAACAAGTTTACCATTCGAGGGGATTGATCAGGTCGTAGTCGATACACTCAACGACATCCAAGAAAAAATCTACCTAAAAGCCTTTCAATTTCGTCAAGAAAACACCCACGAAGTCAATACTTGGGATGAATTCACGAGTAAAATCGAAGATGGTGGATTTTTATCCGCCCATTGGGATGGTAGCTCAGAAACCGAGGAGAAAATTAAGGAATTAACGAAAGCAACGATTCGCTGCATTCCATTGGATGCCAAAGAAGAAAATGGAGCATGCATCCTAACAGGAAATCCATCGAAGAAACGGGTGATTTTTGCTCGAGCATACTAGATCAAAAGTGAAACGGGTGAATTTCTCATTCTGAAAATCTAGCCAAATAAATGCTTCGCATACGATTTTCAATTGAATAATTCTCTAAAGATTAATTCTTACATCGTTTTATATAAAAAAGGCCGCTTTAAGCGGCCTTTTTTATATAACGGTTTTTAAAACCTCGATAACTCGATCGATTTCCTCCCGCGTATTGTTTTTGGAAAAAGAAAAACGAACCGCTGCGCCTTGCGCTTGAGGGTTTAGGGCAGTTAAGACATGAGACCCTACGGATGTCCCGCTCGAACAAGCGCTACCTCCAGATGCGGAGATTTTCTCGATGTCTAATTTAAATAACAGCATATCCCCATCGGCTATCGTTGGGAATCGCACATTCAATACCGTATACAAGCTATTTTCTACTTCGCCAGAACGACCATTGAATTCTATACCCGGAAAGCTAATTGCCAATTGTTCAATAAAATAGGCTTTAATTCCTTTGATATGCGCTTCGTGCTCGGCCATTTGTTCATAGGCGAGAGCCAAGGCTTTGGCAATCCCCACCATGCCGTATACATTTTCAGTACCGCCGCGTTGGTTACGCTCCTGCGCACCCCCATGCATCAGTGGGCTAAACGCCGACCCTGATTTCGCATATAAAAACCCGATACCCTTAGGTCCATGAAATTTATGCCCTGCCCCAACCATGAAATGAACGGGTAACGTTTGTGTATCATGCGTAAAATGCCCCATCGTTTGTACCGTGTCCGAATGAAATAGAGCACCATATTGGTCGCACAATTTACCCACAGCATGCAAATCGAGTAAATTCCCGATTTCATTATTGCCATGCATCAAACTCACGAGGGCTTTTGGAGAGGCGGCTAATAAATTTTCCAAATGTTCCAAATCCACATCCCCCATCGCATTCACACGAACATATTTTAGTTCGGCAAAGCCCAATTGATGCCAATATTCCGCCGTATGCAAGACTGCATGATGTTCCAAAGGTGAAGTAATAATCGTTTTAATTCCACCATGCAAAACGGCCGATTGAATCACCGTATTATCGGCCTCGGTACCTCCTGAGGTAAAAAATATTTCGGAGGGTGCCGCATTCAGAAGTGTAGCAATCGTTTTTCGCGCTTTTTCCACGATTACCTTGGCTTTTCGACCATGTGAGTGAATGGAGGAAGGATTTGCAGTAAATTCCTCTAAATAAGGCTGCATTTCTTGCCAAACTAAAGGGTCTACCGGCGTAGTTGCCGCATTATCTAAATAGATTGATGTTTTATTTGATGAAGTCATGTCAGGTTATTTTTGGGCGATTTCTTGGATCACCTGCATAATTTCTTGGGCTAATTCGTTCGCTTCCGATTCACTAGGTGCCTCCGAATAAATCCGAATAATGGGCTCTGTGTTTGATTTTCGAAGGTGAACCCAACGATCCGCAAAGTCAATTTTCACCCCATCGATCGTATTTACTTGCTCATGCTTGAATTTATCCGCCACCGTGGCTAAAATTAAATCCACATTCAAATCAGCCGATAATTCAATTTTATTTTTGGACATCACATAGGACGGATAAGTCGCACGTAATTCAGAGATTTTGATTCCTTTTTGAGCCAAATGACTTAGAAATAACCCGATTCCAACCAATGCATCTCGGCCATAATGGGATTCTGGGAAAATTACGCCCCCATTTCCTTCCCCACCGATGATGGCCTGTTGAGCCTTCATTTGATTCACCACATTCACCTCGCCCACCGCAGCGGCAAAATAGGTTCCGCCACCTGCCACCGTCACATCCTTTAATGCCCGAGTCGAAGATAAATTAGACACTGTATTTCCAGCCTGTTTCGACAACACATATTCAGCCACAGCGACCAAGGTATATTCTTCACCAAATGGCGTTCCATCCTCAGAAATAAAACATAAACGATCCACATCTGGGTCAACGACAATTCCAAGGTCATAGGATCCCACCTTCATTTTTTCAATCATGGCGGTTAAATTTTCGGGCAATGGCTCGGGATTATGGGCAAAATGGCCCGTTGGATCACCAAAAATCACATCGACCTGATTCACACCTAAAGCCTGTAATAATTCAGGAACCACGATTCCGCCAGTAGAATTTACAGCATCAACTAAAACCCTAAAATTGGCTTTGGCAATGCTAGCCTGATCGACCCAAGGAAGACCTAGTACATGATCAATATGCTGCGTTAAAAAGGAGTCATCCGTTGAAATTTTGCCTAATTGTTCGACCGGGGCGAATGTAAAATCTTGTTTTTCAGCTAGCTCTAATAAAGCCTTTCCGTCGGCATCCGAAATAAATTCACCCGCATGATTTAACAATTTTAAAGCGTTCCATTGGGCCGGATTGTGGCTAGCTGTAATGATAATTCCTCCGGCGGCTTGGGTCCATGGGACGGCTAGTTCGACCGTAGGGGTCGTAGATAAGCCGATATCTAATACATCCCAACCTAAGCCAATCAACGTATTTGCCACCAAAGACGACACCATCGAACCTGAAATACGGGCATCTCGACCTAAAACAATACTGTTAGAGCTATGACCTTGTTTTTTAAGCCAAGCGCCATAAGCGGCAGCAAATGTAACAACATCGATCGGACTCAAGCCTTCGCCAGGCTTGCCCCCAATCGTACCACGAATTCCGGAGATGGATTTAATTAATGCCAATGTGAATGGATTTTAAATTTTATCAAAAATACAGGATGTAAAATTACAGAAAAATCCTTATTTTAGAGGTAATTTCTAAACCATAATAAAGCGAATGAATCCAACAAGACTTACCGAAATCTTAAGTCTGGTTAAACAAGTAAAAATTGCCATTATTGGGGATTTTGCGGTTGATTTTTATTTCCAACAAAATAAAAACACCTCCGAAATTTCTGTTGAAACCGGTAAAATTGTGCATTGGGGTGCCAAGCCCAAAGGCTATTTGGGGGGAGCGGGCAATGTAGCCAAAAACCTGGCACATTTAGGGGTTGAGGTTCATGCCTATGGAGCCATTGGAGAAGATTTATTCGGCCGAGAAATGCAGTTTCAATGTCGTCATTTAGGAATTAAAACGGATCATTTGGCGATACATGCCGATATAGACACACCGACCTATTCCAAA
>CANHCG010000236.1 GCA_947459055.1 Cytophagaceae bacterium
TATGGGCAGTCCTGAAAATGAGGCATTTTATACTTTTCAAGGAGAAATGATGAAGCAATATGGCTTATTAAGGAATCCTAGTTTAGCTCCAGCCCAAATAAATAGTCTCAGACAAGATATTAAGCGGTACCAAGATTCCTGGCTCCAACAAAATAAGAATTTGTTTGTATCTAAGTTAATCAAAGCCACTTTTGATCCAGAAATCCCTGCTTATAAGCGTGTTGTTAAAACCAAAAAAGATAGTGCAGATTTGTATCAGTATCAATATGCGTTTTATAAAAAGCATTATTTTGACAATATCGATTTAAATGATGATCGATTTATTCGGACACCATTCTTGCAACGAAAGATTGAAAAGTTTTTTGAAGATTTAGTGGTACAGGAATCCGATTCGATTCGAAAGGAGGCCGATATCCTGTTAAAACCCATTCAAAATGCGGATGTTCGTAAATATGTAATTTATAAGATTGCCAGTACGTATGAAAATCATAATGTGGTAGGTACAGATGCGGCATTTGTGCATATGGCAGAAAAGTATTACCTCGGCGAACCCGCTTTGTGGGATACTTCTACGGTACGACGAATGAAAGAACGTGTTCAGGTGCTAAAACCTCTGCTTATTGGGAAGCGTATTCCCAATATGTTCCTAACAGATCCACAGGGTAAATTAATTCAATTGCATACTACAGGGGGGAATTATACAGTCATGTTTCTTTATGATCCAGATTGTAGCCATTGTAAGGAAGAAACGCCTAAGTTGCTAGCCCAACAAGCATATTTTAAATCGAAAGGAATTCAAGTTTTTGCCGCATCGATTGTTAGAGAAATGGATTTATGGAAAAAGTTTATTGCGGAGTTTAAAATTCAATCATGGATAAATGGAATCGATATTCATAAGAATATAAAAACGGGCAAGGAAGAATATTTTACCGATTTCAGAAATACGTTTGATGTCTATTCGACACCAATTGTTTATATTTTAGATAAGAATAAAAGGATTATTGGTAAAAGAATTCCTGTAGACAAAATACAAGAATTTATTGAGTTTACTGAGAAAAAAGCTAGACCTACTAAATAGATTCTTTAATTAATAACCCAATCGGTTTTTCGCTATTGAATTTTTTAGACTTAATTCCCTTTGTTAATAGGGGATAAATTATTTCTTCATCAATCTGTTTTTTTAATTGTTTTAAGGATTGATTTAAGACGATTCCTGCAATTTGAACAACTTCCTTTGTTTCAAGGTCAGAAAGTAGGATTGTTTCCCCTTCTTTTATAGATGTTATTTCTTCCTCTGATGGATGAAAAACTTGCAAAAGTGTCAATTGGTTTTTTCGAAAGGCTAGGGATCGGCATGTTGTTAAAAATTCTACATATTCCTTCTTAGGAAATAATAAATCACTTAATAAAAAAATCATTTTTCTAGTACCAAGTGATTCCATTACCGTTGAAAAGGCTATTGAAAAATTAGTATTATCTATTTCATTAGGCCTATTTCTAAGCTTCTCTAATTGTTCAATTATTCGTTGTAAATGTGATTTTGAATTCGAAATAGGCGTTTCAATAGAAGTATTTTTTTGAAGTAGCACGAGTCCAAATGCATCATGTTGCTGATGTAATATATTGCACATTATTGCTATCCATTGAATCGCTTTTTCCATTTTTAAGGAATTCTCACTGGGAAAATACATGGAACTCGATGTGTCTAGGACAAATACAACTTGTATATTTCGTTCATCCTGATGACGTTTTTTATACAGTTTGTCTGTTTTGCCAAATAATTTCCAATCGATTTGTCTGGGATTTTCACCCATTTGAAAATGCGTATATTCTTTGAATTCGGATGAAAAACCGTGAAATGGGCTTTTATGTTTTCCATGATAAAGCCCATCCAATATTTCCTGCGCAATGATTTCGAGGGATCTATTTTCCTTTTTTTCGAATAGTTCGTTTAGGCTTTGCATTAACTTTTTTTGTTTTCGACTTAGTGACTTTTCGTTTTACGGGCTTTCGTTTGTTGGTTTTTCTTTTTTTAAGGTATTTTTTGTGTTTAATATTTCGTTTGATCCGATATTTTTTCCGATACTTAAGTCGCGTTTTTTGATAATATTTTCGACTGAATTTGGGATTGGTTTCGAGGGTGAGTTGTTGGTAGGGAATCAACATCTGTTCATTCTCAAAACCAACCACCTTGATTTTCACTTTAGCTAAACCTTGTTTTCGCAATTGTAATTTTTTAGCCCCAATTTCAGTTAAATCGATGATACGACCTCGTTTGAATGGTCCTCGGTCATTAATTCGAACAATAATTGATTTCCGATTCGACAAATTCGTTACTTCTACAAGCGTATTGAATGGATAAATTCGATGCGCTGCGGTCAGGCTTGTTTTTTTTAATAGCTCTTGGTTAGCAGTTTTGTGCTTGTAAAAAGTATTGGAATAAAAGGAAGCTATCCCATAACTTTCCTCCCCTAAATCTTGTGAAAATAGGAGTCGGGGCCAAATAATACCTAATAGGAGGGCTATTCTAAGCAAGGGTTTAATTTTCTGGTATAGACAAACTTAAGTAAATTTTGCCTTCTTTTTGCTAACAGTCCTGAATTGACATGGAATGGAAAGATTCAATGATTAAATTTTTTGAGATTTTTTTGAGTGATTCAGAAATAATAGTAGATTTACACATCTTAAAACTAAAAATTACGTAAAAAGTGGAAGAACGAGATAGAGAAGAATTGTTTTCAAAACGAATCAGAGCAGGTAAAAGGACTTATTTTTTTGATGTAAAGTCCACACGTTCACAAGATTATTACATAACCATTACAGAAAGTCGTCGTCACCAAAAGGAAGATGGCTTTGTATATGAAAAACATAAAATGTTTCTTTACAAGGAGGATTTTGATAAATTCTCAGAAGGATTAAAAGAGGCTATTGATCATGTTAAAACTGAATTAATGCCAGACGTTGACTTCAGTCAGTTTAATCGGGACGACGAAGAATTTGGAGGAACAGACCTCAAATGGGAATAAATTCCTGAAACTTTAAAAAAGCCTCTGCGAAATCAGGGGCTTTTTAATTTTTAGCCGTATTTTTGTGGCTTCTTTAAAATAATATCTATGGGATTAACGTGTGGAATTGTAGGTCTTCCAAATGTAGGAAAATCAACTTTATTTAGTGCTATTTCGTCTAACAAAGCAGAAGCGGCTAATTATCCCTTTTGTACGATTGAACCCAATGTAGGAATAGTTACCGTTCCTGATGAACGATTAGATATTTTAGCTGGTTTCGTGAAGCCGAATCGGATTTTACCAACGGTCATCGAATTTACAGATATTGCTGGTTTAGTTAAAGGCGCCTCCCAAGGTGCAGGATTAGGAAATAAGTTTTTGGCTAATATTCGAGAGGTGGATGCGATTATCCATGTCGTTCGTTGTTTTGAAGATGAGAATATTATTCACGTAGAAGGTCGTGTTAATCCGGTATCCGACAAGGAAATTATTGATATGGAATTACAATTGAAAGATTTAGAATCCATTGATAAAAAAATTGGGAAAATTGAGCGAGCAGCCAAAGCTGGTGATGCGAAAGCAAAACAAGAATTAGGCGCTTTGCAATTGTTTAAATCAACTCTGGAAGAAGGTAAATCAGCCAGAACGGTTCAAATGGACCCTGATTTGCGCGAAACGTCGATTGGTGAATTGTGTTTGTTGACCGATAAGCCTGTGATTTACGTGGCTAACGTGGATGAAAATTCCTTAGCAGAAGGAGGAAATCAGTTTGTAGATCAATTGAAACAAAATGTGGCATCAGAAAATGCTGAGGTGATCGTCGTTTGTGCCGCGATTGAGGCCCAAATTGCTGAAATTGAAGATTTGGAAGAACGCGATATGTTTTTAAATGAATATGGTTTACAGGAATCGGGCTTAAGTAAATTGATCAAAAGTTCATATTCACTTTTAAACTTAATTACTTATTTCACAGCGGGAGTACAGGAGGTTCGGGCATGGACGATTCAAAAAGGATGGAAAGCTCCACAGGCAGCTGGCGTGATTCACA
>CANHCG010000237.1 GCA_947459055.1 Cytophagaceae bacterium
AGTCGCCTGAATTAAGGATTTTGAACAGTAATTGGTCCCCTTCCGCACCATATTTACCGGTTAAGGTGCTTAAATTTTCAATGGAAGGTGTCTCAATCGCCTGAAAACCAAATTCCACAAAATGCTTTTTGATAATATCAAAAACATAATTCCGTTTGGCCATATCTTTTGGGCCAAAATCACGTGTACCTCTTGCGTTACTTGGTTTCTGCATAATTTCGAAAAAACAAAATTAATTAATTATGTGTAATATTTTTGATAAATAGCTGATATTACCTATTTTTGCAAACCTAATTTTAAAGACATGGCCGTAACAAGATTAAAACGTAAAGACAGAAGAAATAAAGCAGTAGCTAATAATAAAGTAGCTGCTATTAAAATTTTAAAGCGCAAGCCAATTATTAAATTGGTCGATGTAGAAGAAATCAAAGCTTCATTCGCTAAATAATTAGAATTTCTTTATATTTAAAACCGGTTTATGCCGGTTTTTTTATACCCAAATTATTTTACCTCAAACAAAATACTATGAAACTAACACACCTTTATTCAGCTGGGCTTCTTATACTAGGCTCCTATTTAGCACAAGCGCAAGATCATCGTTTTGCTGTTGACAATCCAAAAAATCCAGAAGTTACTGAATATTGGGATCCTGAAGTTCGAGTGATAACTCCTGGCGCTATTCCATCGGATGCAATCATATTATTTGATGGCAAAAATTTAGATAATTGGGAAAGTGCAAAAGATGGATCTCCTGCCAAATGGAAAGTTGCAGATGGTAAAATGACTGTTGTCGGCAAAACAGGTAACATATCGACCAAACAAAAATTCACCAATTATCAATTACACATCGAATGGCAATCCCCAATCGAACCCGATACAAGAAAAAGCCAAGGCAAGGGTAATAGTGGTGTATTCATGCAAGGAATGTATGAAGTTCAGGTATTGAACTCTTACAATAACCGCACCTATCGCAATGGGCAAGCTGGAAGTATATATAAGCAATCGGCACCTATGGTGAATGCTACGTCAAAAATGGGAGAATGGAATACCTATGATATTATTTATACAGCTCCCAAATTCACAGTTAACGGTGGAATTGATACGCCGGCTTATGTAACGGTGATTCATAATGGTGTTGTGGTTCAAAACCACACTAAAATCCAAGGGACTACGGAATATATAGGTCAACCCTTAAACCCAGTGCATGGACCAGGCCCAATAAGTCTTCAAGATCACGGAAATGAAGTAAGTTTCCGTAATATCTGGATCAGAGAACTTTAATTTTTTAAAAAATAAATGAGGGAAGGTTTTTTTAACGAGAAACCTTCCTTTTTTTTGTAGTATGAAATATATCATTAGTTGGGTTTTACGTTCCATCCCTCGCAAAATCATTCAATTATTTGCGCATCGGCTTTTAAAATTTTATAGTCTCTTTTTGTCGGGCAACAAAGTATATTGTCCTGTTTGTGATCATTCATTTTCCAAATTTCTCCCCTATGGGCGATTAAATCCCAGGGAAAATGCGCTCTGTCCTTCATGCCTAAGCTTGGAGAGACATCGACTGATGCATTTGTTTTTAAAACAGAATACCACTTTTTACACAGCTAATCCACGCGTTTTACATATAGCTCCTGAATATTGTTTCATTGAGCGTTTTGAGAATTATTTAGGTGATCAATACATCACCGCAGATATCGAAAGTCCATTGGCCAAAGTTAAAATGGATTTGCATGACATTCCATTTGCAGAAAATTCATTTGATGTCGTTTTCTGTAACCATGTCATGGAGCATGTAAAAGACGATGTGCGATGTATGCAGGAAATCCGACGAGTGTTAAAACCGAGTGGATTTGCGTTAATTCAAAGTCCTCAACGATATGATTTAGAAAGTACATACGAAGATCCAACGATTACCGATCCAAAAGAACGCGAAATTCATTTCTTACAAGACGATCATTTACGTATTTATGGCCGAGATTACGGTAAAGTACTTCAGAATTCTGGATTTCAAGTTCAGGAAGTAAATATGATAAGCCAAATTGGTATCGCTGAAAGCCAACGCATGGCCTTACCTATGGAAGAAATCATTTATCAATGTACCAAATAAACGATTAGTCTATTATGAGATATGATGCCTTTCCCGCCGATTTATTTGTAAAAAATAGAGCTAAATTAACATTCGCTTTAGCGCCTAAATCCATCGTCATTTTAAGTTCAAATGACATTATGCCTACGAATGCTGATGGCACCATGGGCTTCAAACAACAAACAGATTTATTTTATTTGACAGGTATCGATCAAGAGGAAACCCTTTTGATTCTATATCCCGATGCCCCGGAGGAACATTTAAAGGAAATTTTATTTGTTAAAGAAACCTCCGAATTGATTGCGATTTGGGAAGGACACAAATTGACAAAAAAAGAAGCGACAGAAATTAGTGGAATCAAGAATGTTCAATGGGCTGAAAACTTTGATGCAATTTTAAAAACAATCATTTATTCAGCAGAATCCGTTTATTTACATGCTAATGAACATATTCGAAACGCTTCGCTAGTCGAAACTAAAAATGATCGTTTAGCTAAAAAAATAAAAGAAAACTATCCTTTACATGCTATCAATCGGCTAGCCCCTCTTCTTAACACCATTCGGATGGTGAAGGAATCAGCTGAACTAGAAGCACTACAAAAAGCCATTGATATTACAGAAAAAGCTTTTCGCAGAGTACTTTCGTTCACAAAACCGGGCGTATCCGAATTTGAAATCGAGGCTGAATTTATTCATGAATTTATAAAAAGGCGGAGTGGCGGTTTTGCATACACGCCAATAATCGCGTCAGGGGCAAATGCCTGTGTGTTGCATTATATATCAAATGAATTACCTTGCCAGGATGGAGATTTGCTCTTACTGGATGTAGGCGCTTGTTATGGAAATTACAATGCCGATATGACGAGGACTATTCCAGTTAATGGACGTTTTTCTCCTCGCCAAAAGGAAGTGTATTTAGCTGTTCAATCGGTATTGGATTTTGCAAGTGGTTTGATGAAACCTGGAATATTTTGGGTCGATTACCAAAAAGAAGTAGAACGCTTTATGGAAGGCCAATTAATTGATTTAGGCCTATTTTCAAGAAAGGATGTAGAAAAGCAAAACCCAAATGCTCCCCTATTTAAGAAATATTTCATGCACGGAGTTGCGCATCATTTAGGATTGGATGTACATGATGTTTGGGATAAGTATAAGCCATTTGAAGTTGGAATGGTGTTAACTTGTGAACCAGGGATTTATATCCGGGAAGAAGGTTTGGGGATTCGCTTAGAAAACAATTTATTGATTACGGAAAATGGTACTGATAATCTAATGAAACATATTCCGATACATTGGGAAGAGATTGAACAATTGATGCAGGCCAAGTAATGATCCATGATGAAATTTCCATATTTATTTTTCTAGTCATTTTATTGGCTGCCATTTACTATGTGGCTCATTTACCCTACAAATGGTCGCAGTTTCTATTTAAGGCGGTTCCTACCCTCCTATTTTGCTATTTTTTGCCATCTGCATTCGTTTCATTAGGCGTATTAGATGTGAGTAAAAGTGATTTGAATGGAAGTCTATCTAAAATATTACTTCCTTTTTGCATTTTTTATTTTTCTCTCGGCTTACCTATTACCCAATTAAAAAAATTAGGCAAAATAAGCATCCTAATTTTCTTTGCAGGAAGTATGGGCGTAATCGTGGGAGGACCTATCTCTCTCTGGGTAAGTCATTATTTTTTTCCTGAATCGTTTACTGCAGAATCCTACAAAGGAATGGCGACTATTGCCGGCTCGTGGATTGGGGGAACGGCTAATCAAATGGCGTTAAACTCGATTTTTAATCCCAGCCCAGATGAATTAGCCAAAGCTGTCACAGTGGATGTGTTTTTTGGAGAAACCTGGTTAGCCATCTTACTTATTTTAATCCCTTTTCAGGCCAAAATAAATCGATATTTTAAGGCAAAATTTGATAGCCAATACCTTGAATTAGATTGGGAAGAA
>CANHCG010000238.1 GCA_947459055.1 Cytophagaceae bacterium
ACTTCCATCCCCACATCCACGGTTCCTAAATGATTGCCCAAGCGATTCCAGCCTTCATTTACTCCGTAAGTTGCGGTATCTCCCCCGGCGCCAGCCAAGGATTTCCCTGTAATAACATTCAAATAATCGGATACCACATTGGCTTTTGATCCCCCCGCATTCGTAATTGAGGATGCCAAATAACGACTCGTTCCACCCCATTGCACTTGATGATTAAATCCACCATAAAATTTGACCGGCCATGAAGCTTTTCCCAGCCGACCATAAAATGATTTTTGATGCAAATACACCTGCGAAACGTTCGAACGGTCTTTATCAAACCAGCCATGCACAAAATTTCCCTTAAAGCCCGCGATACGACCTAAAAATCCCGGAGCCCAATATTCATTTACGACAAGTTCGATTTTGGGCATTGGTAAGGCATTGCCCGACCAGATATAAGAACCCGAACTTAAAGTCGTATCCGCTAGCCCTTGGATGTATTTTTGCCGGCCAACAGACAGTTCAAAAATGCCATATTTTCCTTTTAGGTACGCCTCCTGAAAAAAGAAATCCGATTTCGTTTCCGATAAATTCACCCGTGCGGAAACACCCATAGCCCAGTCGGCCCGACGACCCTTTCGGTATTCCATCTTCGCCGACATCCCCGCATTCCAATAACTCTCCCATGTTGGAACCTCTCCAAAATGATTCGCCCGCAACCAAAATGGCGTATAGGTCCCCGACGTATATCCACCCCCCACTGAAAACACAGGTTCATAGGTCCGCTCCTGAGCCTGAGCGCTCAAAGCGCCTAACAGCAATAGGAACATCGCCCTTAACCCCAATCCCGCCAAAAACGTCGTTTTTGTTTTCATTTATGCATGGGCCAATTTGGCCACTAATTCAAATCCTAAACTATCAATCCGCAAGCGAACCTCATTCTTATTCTTCAATCCCATCACCTCCGCGGTTTTCCCTTTCAACGGGCCGGTATCAATGGTAATAAAATCCCCTACTTGGACCGTCGCACCTAACACCTCTACTTCCACGTGATCCGACAAAAACTGTTGGATCGCCAAAATCTCCACATCCTGAATCACGGCCGGCTTGCTCAGCCAATACACAAAATTCACCACCCCAAAAGTCTTACGGACCGCCTCACTTTGCTTCACCAAATCGATATTCACAAACACATAGGAACGAAATAAAACTTCGTCCACAATTTTTTTGCGATCTGACCACTGTTTCTTCCGCTTCGTCACCGGACAATAACAATCAATCCCCGCTTCCTGCAACCGCAGCGCCACCTTTTTCTCCATCCGAGACTTTGTATATATCGCGTACCAAGCCATTTTTTATAATCGAGCGTCTACCAAAGCCTTATCCAACACAGACTTAATATCAAAAATAATTCCATCCCTCGCCTTTAATTTGTCAAAAGGCAATCCCAAAAACTCCCCATGCGCCACCGTCAACACAATCGCATCATAATCCTCTCCCAGCGTTTCAACCAAGGAAATGCCATGTTCTTTTTCGACTTCCTCCGCATTCGCCCATGGATCATACACGTCCACTTCCATCCCAAAATCAATCAATTCCTTATAAATATCCACCACCCGCGAATTGCGAATATCTGGGCAATTTTCTTTAAAGGTAATCCCTAACATTAATGTCCGCGCACCACCGATTTTCTTGCCTTTTTGGATCATTAATTTGACCAATTTGTTAGCCACAAAAATACCCATGTTGTCGTTTACTCGTCGGCCCGACAAAATCACCTGCGGATAATATCCCAAGCTCTCTGACTTATGTAACAAATAATACGGATCCACCCCGATGCAATGACCACCGACCAAACCCGGTTTAAAATTCAAAAAATTCCATTTCGTTCCGGCCGCTTCCAACACTTCCGTCGTATCAATCCCCATCCGATCAAAAATCAGGGCCAATTCATTTACAAACGAAATATTCACATCCCGTTGCGCATTCTCAATGGCCTTACTCGCTTCCGCGACTTTAATTGAACTCGCCTTGTGCGTTCCTGCCTGAATAATCGACCGATACAAAGCGTCGACCTGTTCTGCCATCTCTGGCGTTGAGCCCGATGTCACCTTTTTAATTTTCGTTAAGGTATTCACCTTGTCACCCGGATTAATCCGTTCCGGCGAGTAGCCACAGAAAAAATCTTGATTAAACACAAGTCCAGAATGTTTTTCCAATACCGGTACACAATCCTCTTCGGTACAACCCGGATAAACCGTTGACTCATAAATCACCACATCGCCCTTTTTTAACACCTGACCTATCATCTCTGAAGCCTTTAACAGCGGGCTTAAATCCGGCTTTTTAAAATGATCAATGGGCGTAGGAACGGTGACAATAAAGGTATTACATGCCTGTAAGTCTTCAGCCTGCGAGGAAAATCGCAAAGAAAGGGAAGTGGCTAATTGCGCCTCGGAAACCTCTTGGGTCCGGTCAAAACCGCGTTGTAATTCTGCAATGCGCGCTTGGTCGATATCAAAGCCGAGCGTCGGGTATAATTTACCAAATTCCACCGCCAGGGGAAATCCCACATAACCTAAACCGATTACTGCGATGCTTGGATGCATATTATTTTTTTGAGAATAAAGCCACGTCAGAACTCATCATATCTTTGACCAATGCGGGCAAATCATATTCGAGGGTCCAACCTAATTTTTCTTTGGCTTTGGTCGGATCACCGATCAACAATTCTACTTCCGTCGGACGGAAATAACGCGGATCCACGGCCACCACCTCTTGGCCTACCGGCACCTGGTACAATGGATTCGAACATGAAACAACGGTCGCCACTTCATTTTCTCCTTCACCACTAAAGGCTAATTCGATGCCCACTTCCGCGAAAGACATTCGAATAAAATCGCGAACGGTAGTCGTAATTCCGGTAGCGATAACAAAATCTTCGGGTTTTTCTTGTTGCAAAATCAACCACATCGCCACCACATAATCTTTTGCGTGACCCCAATCGCGTTTAGCATCAAGGTTACCGAGGTATAATTTATTTTGTTGGCCCAAAGCTATCTGCGCCACACCCCTCGTAATCTTCCGGGTCACGAAAGTCTCCCCGCGTAAGGGCGATTCATGATTAAATAAAATCCCATTGACCGCAAACATATCATAGGCCTCCCGGTAATTCACTGTGATCCAGTAGCCATATAATTTAGCCACAGCATAAGGCGAACGCGGATAGAAAGGTGTTTTTTCGGATTGGGGAACTTCTTGGACTAAGCCATATAATTCAGACGTCGAGGCCTGGTAAATCTTGGTTTTATGCGTCATGCCTAAAAGGCGAACGGCTTCTAAAATACGTAAGGTACCGATGCCATCGACCTGCGCGGTATATTCTGGCTCATCGAAAGACACCTTGACGTGCGACATGGCGCCTAAATTGTAAATCTCATCGGGTTGCACATCTTGAATGATGCGAATGATATTCGTAGAATCGCTCAGATCGCCATAATGCAAGTGGAAATTGGACGAATCTACATGTGGATCTTCATAAATATGGTCGATCCGACCGGTATTAATTAAGGAACTTCTCCGTTTAATTCCGTGAACGGTGTAGCCTTTAGAAAGCAATAATTCCGCTAAATAAGCACCATCTTGGCCCGTAACACCGGTAATTAAGGCGACTTTTTTGGAATGAGACATAACGTTTGAAAAGATAATTGGCTACGAAATTACAAAAAATTTGGCGCTCAGCGCATGCCTATTTAGTAAAAGGCGAATTATTCGTAAAGTGCCAAAATCGCTGCCTCGTGTTTCGCATAGATTTGCTTACGCTTTAATTTGAGGGTCGGAGTAATTTCGCCGTCCGCAATCGTGAACAAACGAGGCAATAACACAAAGCGTTTCACTTGTTCATATTTCGCCACAGCAGCCATGGTCATGCGCACCTCTTCTTCTAGTTTGGCGAAAACCTGCTTGTTTGCGATCATATCTTCTGGCCCATTGACCTCAATATCATGTTGTTTACACCAAACCGCCAAAGCCGCAAATTCTGGAATAATCAGCG
>CANHCG010000239.1 GCA_947459055.1 Cytophagaceae bacterium
GATGACGGCTTTACATGCGGCTTATTTGGACCAAAAAGAAGTACCTAGCTTTATTGATTTAGCAAAAAATGGCTTAATGGAAGGGAATTCGGGCAACGAGGGTTTTTCTTCCAAGGTACATGGCGTCTTGAATTTTTGGGGCTCGATGGTTAATTATGCTTGGATCAACCAAGGCGATGCACCACTCTTTAATGTTCATGGAACGGCCGACAAAACCGTCCCTTTTGATTCCTCTTTTACCTACCACGGCTTTAGTTATGGAAGCCAAATCCTGTTCGAACGGGCCTTGCATGAGGGAATTCCTACCGGAATTAAATTGTCTGAAAACTTAGGACACACCTTAGATAATAACAAAATAGCCATTCAAACTTCCCTGGACGAAGTGGGTCAATTCTTATATGCCTTAGTGAATAAATCAAAAAAATCCCCCGGTATTCAGCGATTTGAAAAAGAAATTCAGGCTTTTGAGGATGCGAATCGTAAGGAACGCTATTCCAAAAACGCCATCCTTTTTACCGGAAGTTCGTTCATTCGCTTATGGAAAACGATCAAAACGGATTTGGCGCCGGCTGAAATAATTCATCGCGGATTTGGGGGGTCGAACATCAACGAGATGGCCTATTACATTTCACGCATCGCCTATCCGCATGACCTAAAAGCCATCTTTTTTTACACAGGAAGCAATGACCTAACGGTGGGCACCCAAGACAAAAGCCCGCTGCAGATCTTGGAGGCGTATAAATACATTGTGAAAATGGTTCGGTTGAAATTCCCCATCATCCCAATTTATTACATTCAAATTTCACCCAACGAACGCCGTTGGGCCGTTTGGGACCAAATCCAAGCCGCCAATGAGCTCTTAAAAAATTACGCCGCCACAACGCCTAATTTACATTATGTCGAAACAGCCAGTAAACTCTTAGGACCTGACGGAAAATACCAACCCGCATTACACGTAGACGACAAATTGCATTTCAATGAAAAGGGATACGTGATTTGGACCCAAATCATGCGAGAGGCTTTGAAGGAAATCAAATAAACCAGGCGGTTCATTTTTTCAAAGGAGGAAGGAAGATTTAGAATTCGGCGATTGTTGAAATTTTAAGGGTTACCTCAGCGGAATAAAAAAAGCCCGACAGATTATTCTGTCGGGCTTATCTTTTACCTCTTGATCTACAAGTTTTTCTTTTTCAATTCGCTTACCGCAAAATCGGCTGCCCGAGCGGTCATCGCCATGTAGGTCAACGAAGGATTCACGCAAGATGCCGAAGCCATCGCCGCACCGTCAGTCATAAATACGTTCTTCACGTCGTGGATTTGATTGTGCTTATTGACTACCGAATTTTTCACCGAGGTTCCCATCCGTGCAGTACCCATTTCGTGAATACCTAAGCCGATGTGCGTATCTGATTTATTGTAGGCATTGATGTTTTTGAAACCGGCTGCTTCTAACATTTCAGCTGCGTCATTCATCATATCTTCCCGCATTTTTAATTCGTTTTGTCCGAAGGATGTTTCGAATTCCAAGACCGGTAATCCCCATTTGTCTTTTGCGGTTTGGCTTAACACAAAACGGTTATTTGGGTCTGGCAAAATTTCTCCAAAACCACCGAAATTCACGGTCCAGCGACCTGGATGAGACAAACTTTCTTTGAAATTGGCCCCAAAACCATCAGCGCCTACCCCACGACCCCAACCTTCGCGGCTCGCGCCACCTTGGTATCCAAAACCACGCGTGTATGCACGCTTGTCTTTACCCCAGTTTCTGAAACGTGGAATATATAGGCCATTTGGACGGCTTCCGAACATGTAATCATCTTCGAAACCTTCCACAGTGGCGCTGGCTCCTACACCCAAATGGTGGTCCATGATGTTGCGGCCTAATTGGTCGCTATCATTTCCTAAGCCATTTTGGTAACGGTTGGATTTTGAATTCATTAAAATGGACGTTGACCCAATCGCCCCCGCATTCACAAAAATAATTTTTGCGTAATATTCTTTAACCGCTAGTGTATTTTGATCGATTACTCGAACACCCTTCGCTTTTTGGCTGGCTTCATCATAGATAATTTCTGACACGATGGCATTGTGAATCATCGTTAGGCGATTGGTTTTCATCGCAGCAGGCAACGTAGCCGACAGTGAGCTAAAATAGCCGCCATAAGGACAGCCCCGCATACATTTATTGCGGTACTGGCAAGATCCCCGACCCACTGCGGTGTGCTGCGGACCCGGTTTCGTTAAGTGCGCCACGCGACCGACGGTAACTGGCCGACCTAATTTCTTATTCATCTCATTTTTAAAATGAATTTCAGGTGCAGTCAAGGACATGGCTGGCAAGAAATCACTATCAGGCAATACATCTAAGCCCTCTGCTTGGCCCGAAATACCGGCAAATTTCTCCACGTAGGCATACCAAGGCGCTAGATCTTCATAGCGAATCGGCCAATCGGTTCCGATTCCCTCTTTCGCATTAGCTTCAAAATCGGATTTATTCCAACGGTAGGACTGACGGCCCCAGAGCAAAGATTTTCCCCCTGTATGATAAGCACGTAACCAGTCGAAACCTCCTTTTTTCTCGATGTAAGGATTTTGCTTATCGTTTTCGAATAGATAGCGGTGCTCTTCGTTGGCCGTATAGCCCGTCCGCATCCCAGCCCAATATTCTTCGGCAGCTATGTTATCTGGACGACCGCGGTGCACAAAATCCCAAGGATTTTTCAAGGCTGTTTCATAGCCTTCAATGTGTTTAATTTCACGACCCCGCTCTAAAACAGCGACTTTAAGGCCCTTTTCAGTTAATTCTTTGGCAGCCCAACCTCCGGAAATTCCGGATCCCACCACAATGGCGTCAAAGGTTTGGCTTTTGATTGCATCTATATTTAAATTCATCTGGATCTACGAATTGAAAGATTAGTATTGATATGATTTTTGTCCCGGCTTGATTTTAATCGCCTCGAATTTACCCGGAATAGGCTCATAAATAAAGGACCCTGCGATTCCTTTTTCAGACGTATAATAGCCTAAAAGGGTCAATTCCTTCATCAGGCGCCAGAAAGGAACCCCCACATTTACAGCAGTCGCTTCTTTGTCTAAATTATCCCCAACCTTCATTTTACTTTGTTGGTAGCCCTTCATTAATTCTTTGGTATTAGATTCCAAAAGAGTCAGTACAGCCACTTGGCCATCCTGATTTAGAGATAAGAACTTTGCTTTTTCTAAATCAGCCAAGCCCTTTTTGAAACTCATATGCTCAGGCTTGTGGTAGCAATCCGTTAACATCAATTCGATAAAAGCCGGAACACCTGCTTCAATAGCCCCAGCGGTATCTGTTTTAGGAATGATATGTTCCGCTACGGCGGCCACAATTTGTCGTTGCGTTGGGCTCAAAGTAAACGCATCTGCCATTTGTTTTTTGCCGGCCTCTTTAGCCTGCATTGCGAATAAGGTTGGGGCGGATAAACTACCGCCAACCATCATGGCAATTCGGGAGACTGCCTCTCGTCTATTTAGCATGATTTAAAATTTTTAATGTAAAGGGATAATACCCGGAAAAGCTTTCTAAGAAAGAAAACAAAATTAATCAGTTTATTGACATTTTACCAATTTCCCGGAGGCTCTTTTTGGGTCCCTAAAAAACAAAACGCTGACTAGAAAATTCCTAGCCAGCGTTTGCCGAATCATTCATTTGTCAATTTTAATATCCAGGATTTTGTTTTAAATAACCCGGTAAATTAGACGCCCCATCAATCGCCGTTTGAGGGATCGGGAAGACCCGCTTATTTTTGTCTGTGTTCGACTTTTCGGTCCAAGCACTTTCATATTTACCAAAACGAATTAAATCCGTTCTGCGGTGCATTTCCCAATACAATTCAAAGCCTCTTTCGCGAAGCAATCCATCCAAATCAATCGAAGTCAATGAAGAACCTGCAGGCTTATTTGAAGTTCGCGATGTTCTCACTTTATTCACGTCCGCTAAAGCGCCCGCCGCGTCATTCGACTTCCGTAATTTAGCTTCTGCGCGCATTAAATACAC
>CANHCG010000240.1 GCA_947459055.1 Cytophagaceae bacterium
CCGGCGCCGCACCTAAATGCTGGTAGCTATACGCCAAAGCCCCCGAAGAAGCCACTGAAACACCCGTATAAGAACCCATATCACCGCCCAATAGCGCTGAAACTGCGCCTGTTTCCGTCGATATTTTCACCAAACGATCCATGCCTTGGTCCTCAATACTCGCCACCAAATCCGAACCGGACAGCACATAATCATTTATTGGCCGATCCAATTTAGCCGCTAATTCCATTTTGCCCGTCATCGCCGGAAACGCAAATCGATACACATGTGGCAAATAATACAGTTTATTGCCATTCACATTCGCTGTGGTAATTAAATATCGCCCATCCCCTGTAAAATCCACACCCGAGTAATCCATTCCATCCGAAGTCAATACCTTCTCTTTTCCTCCTTGAATGGATATTTGATACAAATTAAAAGTAGGTGACTGAAAAGCCGAGGTGTGATAATCCGAACTTGCCGAAAATACAATCGATTGATTATCTGGCGCAAATGAAAAGCTCCCCAAACGAAAACCTTTAGATTCCACGATTGAAAGCTCTTTAAAAATATTTTTGGGCGCAGCACCTGTCAAAACGTCCATCACAAAAATATGCCCCTGCTTGTCGTCCAACCAAGAATCCCAATAGCGAATCGGAAAGGTCGTGTAGACACGCGCTTTTGTTTTGATTTTCTTCTTCTCGTCGGCAATTTTCTTGCTCAAAGAATCCGTAAAGGCCGTCGGAAATACTCGCGACGTAAACGCAATGTATTTTCCATCATCAGAAATTTTAGCGCCTGAAACACCGGTGGAAAGCGTCGTTAACCGTTGGGCCTCCCCTCCTTGCAGGGATAACATATATAACTGAGCCACCTCATCCCCATCGCGTTTGGCAGAAAAATAAATTTTATCACTTTTGGGATGCCAAAAATACCCATCTTCACCCCCTTTGGAACTCGTTAATTTCCGAGGCGCTACCTGACCATCTGTAGAGGCCAACCACAAATCACTCGAATTATCCTCGACCACATAGGAAGATTCTCCCTGCGAGTAAATCACCCATTTCCCATCCGGAGAAATTTGAGGAGCACCTACCTTCTTTAATTTCACCATAATTTCATGGGTCAAAGGCTTAGAAACTGGGTTTTGAGCAGATAAGCTGCCAACAAAGAGCCCTAGAAAAGCAAAAACTGATAACAATTTCTTCATTTGAGAGGTTTTAAACATCAAACTTATTAATTTAATAGTTCAACTAAACTAAAAACATGAATAAAATTTACTCCTTTCTCGCCATCGGCGGAGGGCTACTTTTAAGCCAACTAAGTTTCGCCCAAGAAAAACCAATTAAATACATCGATCGGGCAAACATGAATTTCTCTGTCAAACCCGGCGACGATTTTGTCGAATATTCCAATGGAATTTGGACCAAAAATAACCCTATCCCTCCCAAAGAAACCCGCTGGGGTAGTTTCAATGAAATTAGAGAGTTTAACATCAAGGCAGTTAAGTCAATTTTAGATGAAACAGTAGCAAAACAAGCCTCATTGCCAAAAGGATCGGTTGAACGCAGAGTTGCCGATTTTTACATGGCAGCAATGGATAGTCTAAAAATTGAATCTCTAGGGTTTGATCCGATTAAATCAGACCTAAAAAAGATTCAGGATATACAAGTTAGAGAAGATTTACTTCGAGAAATAGCGCGTTTCAAAACCCAAGGATTAGGTTCGCCATTCTTTGGATTTTATGTTGGCCAAGATCGAAAAAACGTAAAAAAAATGGTTCCACAATTTGGCCAAGGGGGAACTTCATTACCAGATCGTGATTATTATTTAAAAACAGATCCTCGCACATTAAAGATTCAAGAAGCATTTAAAAAATACATTGCCACGTTATTTGAATTAATTGGCACGCCAACTAACCAAGCAAAATCCAGCGCAGAACAAATATTCTTAATTGAGAAAAGGCTTGCCACAGCGCAAATGGCACGTGTTGAAATGCGCGACCCTTATAAAACCTACAATAAATTCTTATTGACAGATTTTCAAAAGAAAACGCCATTCATCAACTGGTCGGAGCAATTTAAATTACTAGGTATCCCTTCCCAAGATTCAATCTTGATAGCTTCGCCCAATTTTTTAGTTGAGGTAAACAATACGTTGACAGATACGCCTCTTGAAAATTTGAAAACCTATTTAACTTGGAATCTATTAAAAGGGTCCGCCTCTTATTTGAGTAGCCCATTTGTTAAAGCAAGTTTCGAATATTCAAAATTTTTAAGTGGTCAAGAAACACAGACTCCTCGTTGGCAACGTATGTCAAACTTAACTGACGGAACCATAGGTGAACTTTTGGGGCAATTATATGTGGCTAAACACTTTAAACCAGAGGCAAAAGAACGTATGAAGGAATTGCTAGCTAATATGAGGACTGCCTTCTCTAATCGAATCAACAGGCTTGAGTGGATGTCGGAACCTACAAAAAAGAAAGCACAAGAAAAACTAAATGCATTTACACCTAAAGTTGGTTACCCAGACAAATGGAAGACCTACGAAGGATTAGAGTTGTCAGAAAATTCATTTTACCAAAATATGAAGAACGCCAGTATTTGGGCATATAATGATAACATAAACCAACTAGGAAAACCGGTTGATCGGACAAAATGGGGCATGACACCACCGACGGTCAATGCATATTATAGTCCAACGATGAATGAGATTGTTTTTCCTGCCGGTATTTTACAATTCCCATTTTTTGCAGCAGATGCAGATGATGCATTCAATTATGGAGGAATCGCAGCGGTTATTGGGCATGAAATGTCACATGGATTTGATGATTCTGGAAGCCAATACGATAATGATGGCACGCTTAGAAATTGGTGGACGCCAGAAGATTTGTCCAAATTTAAAGCCAAAACAGTCCAATTAGGTGCTCAATTCGATCAGTACACGGTAGTTGATACGATTCACGTGAACGGAAAGTTTACCATGGGAGAAAACATAGGAGACCTAGGTGGATTAAATATTGCGTATGAAGCATTTAAAATGACTAAACAAGGACAATCCAAAAAGAAAATTGATGGCTTAACACCAGACCAACGATTCTTCTTGGCTTGGGCCCAAGTTTGGAGAGGCGCTTCTAGACCCGAGATGGCTGCTCAAATGATCAAAACAGATCCTCACTCACCAGGTCAATATCGGACAATAGGAACTCCAGTCAATATGGATGCTTGGTATGAAGCGTTTCAAGTTAAACCAGGAGATAAGTTATATAAGAAACCTGAAGACAGAATTAAAATTTGGTAATTTAAATATTTCATAAAAATAGGGTGATTCTCGCGAATCACCCTATTTTATTTCACTAGTAAATTGATCAATCAGATCATTTTACCTTATTTACCAATCGCTGGATTCGTTTGAATTTCTCCTAATGGAATACCATAGATATAGCGAGGATCTGATGAAAGAATCACCGCACCGGCTCCAAATGAATTCAAAGGATCCCCACGACGCAAGACGTCATTCGCACGGAAACCTTCTGCTAAAAATTCAATCCGACGCTCCATCAAAATAGCCTTGATTAAATCCGCTTTAGACAAAGTACCAAAATCGTAAGTAGCATCAGAACGTTGGTGTACCGCCGTCAACAATGCCAAGGAACGAGTCTGACTTCCCACTTCCGCTTCAGCTTCCGCAAGATTCAAAAGTACCTCTGCATAACGAATGTTTGGAACATAATCGATGTATGGAGACACCCCACTGAACTTTATGCTAGAAGGGAAATTCGCTACAGCTGTTTTGGCTATCGTTAATTTAGTTTTCCGATCATCCGTTGCTCTAAATTGTGCTTGATTATAAACACCTGTAGGGCCAATATTCAAATAATACTCAACGTTTCCAGCATTAAAATAATACCCCAACCATAACTTGAGAAAATGCTCGTCGAAGACGTTGCTGCTGTCCAAATTATACCATCAGAAGAGTAAGCAATGCTGTTTCCACCATAACCACCAGCGACCCAACGAGTACCATTCC
>CANHCG010000241.1 GCA_947459055.1 Cytophagaceae bacterium
GAGCCGATGATCAACAACATCGGCAAGGCAATAATCGCTGCCGCCACATATTGATTTTTAAACCGAGTCAAATTCACCTGTGGATCATTCAGGTATTTGGCGAGTAATAAAGCGGTGGCTGTTTTGGCAAATTCGGCAGGTTGAATCGTCACACTCCCAAATTTAAACCAAGAATGTGAGCCATTAATGGTTACGCCCAAAAAAGGTACGGCAATCAATAACAGAATAAATGCCCCATAAATAATCAGGGCAAAGGATTCAAAAAAACGAAAATCAAGCGCATAGATTAACATAATTAAAACAAAGCTCGTCCCAATCCATATCAATTGTTTTCCTGCATTGCCCGTATAAAATGCCGCATCGAAAATCCCCAAAGGAGACTCCGGATTATATACGGCCGAATACACACTCATCCAGCCTAGCAAAACGAATAGCCCATACAAGCCCACCGTCAGCCAATCCAATTTTACCATTTGATTTGAAGTGGATGAATTCATTTTCCTAGACTGTCTTTTTTAACCGGCCGGCGATAGGTCACATTGGCCAAATAACTCATATTCATAAACTTCGTTTCCACATCTTTGCGGTCCACGCGGCCTTTTAAATATTTCTCGATGATTAGCGAGGCAATCGGCGCCGCCGCAAAACCCCCAAAACCCGCATTCTCCACAAATACCGCAATAGCTATCTTGGGATTATCCTTGGGCGCAAAGGCAATAAACACCGAGTGATCCTTCCCCTTTTGGTTCTGCGAGGTTCCCGTCTTTCCACACATTTGAATATCCGGAATCCGACCATCCGCTCCCACCGTCCCATGAAGGACGGCGTCCAACATCCCCTGATGAACCACCCCAAAATACTTAGCATCAACCCCCACCGAAACCGGTGTCTTATAAAAGGGATCGATAGTTTTTTTATCCCCTACACCTTTGACTAAATGGGGAGGGATATACCAACCCTTATTCGCTAAAATCGCCGCAAAATTAGCCATTTTCAAAGGACTCACTACGAGTTCCCCTTCACCAATACTCAAAGAATAAATGTTCGAAAATTTCCATGTATTTTCACCTTTATAAACCTTATTGTAATATTCAACATTCGGCAAATTCCCCTTCTTTTCATTATTCAAATCCACGCCTAATTTTCGCCCAAATCCGAAATTGGCCACTAATTCCGACCAACGTTGTAAGCCTTGCGCCGACCGCTCATAGGTATTTCCCTGCGTATTGTCATACAAAATTTTCCGAAAAGCATGGTAAAAATAAGGATTACAGGACCACTGAATCGCATTGTGCAAATCATTGTGCGAGGTATTATGGCTATGGCATTTCACCGGCGCACCGGCATGGGTAAATACAGAACCGGGAGTCAGGGAACCCAATTGCATCCCCACTAAAGCTTGAACCAATTTAAACGTAGAACCCGGCCGATAATAGGCTGATGGCGGCCGATTAATCAAGGGCTTCAAGGGGTCCAAGGCTAATTTTTGGTAGTATTTTGAAAAATTCCGACCAGCCAACAAGCTCGGGTCATAGGAAGGCGCCGAAACCATCGTAAGTACTTCCCCGGTGGAAGGTTCGATCGCCACCACACTTCCCACCTTATGCATCATTAAACTATCCGCATATTCTTGCAAGCGGATATCAATGCTCGTATACAGATTTTGACCGGCAATGGGATTAATATCCAATTGGCCCTTTTTATATTCCCCCTTTTCTACCCCATTGCTATTTACCATGCGGTATTTTACTCCCCGATTCCCCCGCAAGGATTCCTCATAGAATGCCTCCAAACCAGAAATTCCGACATAGTCGCCTTGTCGGTAATAATCATCCCGCTGATCCACTAATGAATTCGGATTGATCTCGGCGACATAGCCCAAGGCATTTGACAAAGCTCTAGATTGATACGTTCGAAACGCAGTGGTGGAGATTGAAAAACCGGGATAATCAACTAGCGCATCTTGAATCCGCGCAAAGTCTTCTTTTGATAAGTGCTTTAAAAACAACGAAGGTTTCACCCGCGAATAGACGCGCGCTTGGTGCATCGTGCTGTCGAAATAACCTTTGCTTACGCCAAAAAGTGCACAAAAACGATTCGTGTCCTTCACCACCGCTTTGCGCGGGGTAACATAAAGGTCATAAACGGGCGTGTTATAAACGATTAATTTTCCCTTTCGGTCATAGACTTCGCCACGAAATGGAATTTGAATGATTTTACGAATGGCATTATTATCGGCTGCCTTTTCATAGGTATCGTCCACCATTTGTAGGTAAAATAATTTTCCGATGAAAACCATTCCAATGGCAAGAAACACAAGAAAGATAATGATTCGGCGACCTTCTAACACGTAAAAAAAATCAGAAATTTAATAACAAAGCAATTTACAGAATTATCCCGATTTATTTGGGAAGGCTTTTAATCAAGGCATACATGGATAGGGCAATCGAACCCAAAGAGAATCCAATCGTGAACCAGGGCTTTTCCGTTTGAAAATAGCTATCCAAATATTGGCCTAACCAAACCCCCAATAAAATGGTGATGAGCATTTGAAACGCGGCACCGACAAACTTTTGATATGAATTCATAAAAATTTAGCACATTTTTAGTCTTGCACATACTAAAATTATCCCTTTTTCATTTATATATATTGTAAATTTGAAAATTGTTTGAATCCCATTCATGACCAAAGCTTTCGCGCTCCTTTTTCTCGGACTTCTTGCGTTTTCGTGCTCGCAACAAAGCAATCGACCTGCCGCGGTAGCTTTTCATAACATTAATGCGAAATTTAATGCGATTTGGCAAGCCGACCGCCTTTATCAGGACCTACAAAAGAAAGCCTGGGAAGAACGAAAGGAAAATTATTCGACTACGCTTTCCATTTTACCAGCCATCGACTCGACCTTCGGACAGGCACATAGCCAGGAAATTACGAATTTGATTCGAAAAGCCTCTTTGGTCATTAATCGACATCAAAATTCACATTATATTGACGACGCCTATTTGTTGATCGGTCATGGCCGATTCCTACAAGGAGATCTTAAAAATGCGGTTGAAACCTATAAATACATCAATTCCATCGAGCCCGATCAGGATACACAAATCCAAGCCCTGCTTCGTTTATACCAAATTTACATCTACCAAAAGGATTTTGAGAATGCCGAAAAAGTAGAAGAATTTATCAAAGAAGCGCCCCTTTCTCAAGGACAAAAAACGGAATTTTTGCGATCTAAAGCCTTTTATCATCAAGAAAAAGGTGAAATTGTCCTAGCCATCGCCCTATTGGAAGAGGTGGCGCCTTCCTTAAAAAGCAGATATGAGCGCGCGAGGACCTATTACTTACTGGGCCAATTATTTCAAGATCAAGGAAAATATAGTTTGGCGAAGGAGAACTTTGAAAAAAGCAGGCAGATAAAGTCAAATTATGACTTACAATTGAACGCCCAAATCGCCCAACAAAAATTAACCGGTGACGAAAACGCTTTAGAAAAAATGCTCAAGGAGCCGAAAAACGAGGATAAAAAATCGGAAATCTACTTAGCATTGGGGCAGATTCAGTATGAGAAAAATGAATTTAATCAGGCAAAGGTGTATTGGGAAAAAGCGAGTGTAAATAACCCGAATAAGGGCGAATTGTATTTGCAATTAGGCAATATGTTTGTGCGTCAATTAAAAAAATACCCGGAAGCTGCTAACTATTATGATTCCGCGGCAACCTATTTACCGAGCACGCATCCTTCCTATGCGAAAGCCCAGAAATTAAAAAAATCGTGGCTTGATTATGTACAAATGACCCATGTCATTCGAAAAGAAGATTCCTTACAAATCCTTGGTCGGAAATCACTGACCGAGTTAAGCGCCTTCTATTCGCAGATTAAAGCGGATCAAAAACGAAAAATCGATTCCTTAAATAGCCAAAAGAAAACGATAGCTCCAGCTGCCCAATCGCTAATTTTCACTCGCCGAAATCCGAGTCCGGAACAACAAAGTTTCTATTTTTACAAC
>CANHCG010000242.1 GCA_947459055.1 Cytophagaceae bacterium
ATGAGACATAACGTTTGAAAAGATAATTGGCTACGAAATTACAAAAAATTTGGCGCTCAGCGCATGCCTATTTAGTAAAAGGCGAATTATTCGTAAAGTGCCAAAATCGCTGCCTCGTGTTTCGCGTAGATTTGCTTGCGCTTTAATTTAAGGGTCGGAGTAATTTCACCGTCCGCAATCGTGAACAAACGAGGCAATAACACAAAGCGTTTCACTTGTTCGTATTTCGCCACAGCAGCCATGGTCATGCGCACCTCTTCTTCCAGTTTGGCGAAAACCTGCTTGTTTGCGATCATATCTTCTGGCCCATTGACCTCAATATCATGTTGTTTACACCAAACCGCCAAAGCCGCAAATTCTGGAATAATCAGCGCCGATGGGAATTTTTGACCTTCTCCCGTCACCATGCATTGTTCGATGAAAGCCGATTCTTTAAGTTTATTTTCCACTAACTGAGGGGCCACATATTTTCCACCAGACGTTTTAAAGATTTCCTTCTTGCGGTCCGTAATTTTTAAATACTTGCCTTGCACCATTTCGCCGATGTCGCCCGTGTGGAACCAACCCTCTTTGTCAATCGCCTCGGCCGTCGCTTCCGGATTTTTATAATAGCCCGGCATGATGGAATCACCTTTGACACAAATTTCACCATCTTCGGCAATTTTTAATTCTAAACAATCTAAGACCGTGCCGACGCAACCCACTTGGAAATCAATCGGCTCAACCCGCGAAACTGAAATCACCGGCGAAGTCTCTGTCAAACCATAGCCTTCCGAGATCGGAATCCCAGCTGCCCAAAAAACCCGGGATAAGCGAGGCTGTAAAGCCGCCGAACCCGAAGTAATCAAACGGATTTTTCCACCCAATGCTTCTCTCCATTTGCTGAAAATCAACTTCCGATAAATACTTAATTTAAGTGAATCAAGGAAGCCCAATTTTTTCATCGGATCATATTGTAAGCCAAAATCAATCGCCGCAAAAAATAAGGTCCGCTTGAAGCCGGTCAACTCATTGCCTTTGGCCATAATTTTATCATAGACTTTTTCAAGCAAACGCGGTACGGAGGCAAACATCGTCGGCTGAACTTCCCGAATATTATCCGCAATCGTTTCCATATTTTCTGCATAATAGGTCGAAACGCCATAATACATGTACAAGTAAATGTCGGTTCGCTCATAAATATGACAAAGCGGCAAGAAACTAAGCGCTTTGTCACCAGCTTGTAAGTTGAAAAACTTACCACGAACAAGCGATTTTACATTGCTTACGATATTATGATGCGTGAGCATCACACCTTTCGGCCGACCCGTAGTCCCCGAGGTATAAATCAAGGTCAATAAGTCTTCGGGCTTTACCGCATCTTGCAAAGTTTGTAAAATCGAACGGTCTTTTCCTTTGCCTGCATCCCGAACATCCGTCCAGATCGGAGCGCCTTCCACGGGGTCAAATGAATAGATCGCTTGGATGTTTTTATTTCCTTTAGCTGCTTCTTTGGCTTTTAAGAATAAATCTTCTCCTTCGACAAACACCAGTTTTACCTCCGCATTTTCGAAAATAAAGGCATAATCTTCAACGGTGATCGTTGGGTACATAGGAACCGTAACACCACCGATGATTTGCGTCGCAAAATCGATGAAATTCCAAGCCGGCCGATTCGCTGAAATAATCGCCACCTTTTCACCAGGTTTAATACCTAGCTCCAATAAACCCATGGCCGTATTTTGTATGACGTCTAATGATTCGCTAGACGAATATTTGGTCCAAACGCCGTCCCGTTTTTTACAAAACATGTCGGGTTTTTCAAGGGTCTCAAGGGGTTTTAATAAATCGAAGACGCGGGTAAAAGCTGAAGATTCTAACATAGTTGACAAAGGTTTTTAATCCTCCAAAGTTAGTTATTTACCCGATACCCGATTAGAACTTTAGAATTATTTTTTGGGATTCATCAAATGGCTTCGAACAGCATCAACAAATAGGCTACTTGGAAACTGTTGAATAAATTGAAATCCAAGCTTTTCATCTTTAAACTGATCAAGTTCCAAATATTTGTAAAGCGAATCATCCGCATAAATATCCAAGGGGAATTTTTGATAGCTTTCTAAAAATAAAGATTTAGCCAAAGGGAATTCTTTTTTCAGAAGCGCGCGCTGGGCTCGTAAATACAACAAGTCGTCAATCAAATTTTCTTGTGGAGAGGAGACTATAAATTGTTCCAAAGCTTCATCGGCTGCTTTCCATTTTTGAAAATTTTGAAGTTTTTGTATTTGAACAAATTGACGCACATCTTTTTCCAATGAATCCATGCCCAAATGATCATCCAAAAACATACTCAGATTAAGCGCATCATTGGCAATTTCTCGATCTGTTCCCTGTTTTAAAATATCCAACAACTCTTTGGCCAGATCAAAATCCCCTGCATAATAATACGCTTTGGCCGTTCGCCATTTGGCTTCATAAGCCAATGGTGAGTCTTTTACCTTTTTTTCCGCTTTTGAATAAGACAATAAAGCCTCATAAGGCTGCCCTAAGGAACTCTTTGCATCACCCATTAACAAAAGAACACGCGCTTGTCCACTTGGAGACAACTTATCCACATTTTTTCCACACACGTTTAGTAAATATGATTCTAAATTATCTTCATATATTATTTTTAATACATCATTAATCAATAAAGCACCGGAATAAAAGGATTTTGTGAATAATTGGCCCAATAATTCTTCTTTTTGACGAATATAGGTGGGGCTATTAATTAAAGAAAGACTTTGTTTGAATTCCAAGGCCACTAAACTATCTGTAGGAACAGCCTGAAATTGAAATGCTCGTACAGTATTCGGAAAACAAAAAAGTAAAATCAATATAGTTTTCCACATGGTATATTAAAAAAAATTAAATTTTTAAAAATCTCTTTTTTGTTCTTTATTATTGTTCTCTGTGGATAAGTGGATAACTCTAAATTCGATTTATAATTCACTGTTTTCTAAGTACTTAATAAATATATAAGCCATTTAATGATGTGGATAAGTATTCACATGTGTGTGGATAAGTAGTGGTTTATCCACACGATCTGTATACGTATATTTTTTATCCACAGTCATCACCTGGAAATGTGGATAAATTGTGTGTTTATTCGGGACTTATCCACAGGTCTGTCAACTGAAAATTAGCCTTTAATTTTATTTTTCCTGGCAAATAGTAAATGGGTTCAGGCTTTGTTTTTGTGATAAAATTTCCAATATCCCAATACCCGTTTTCGTTTTTATCATGAATCACGCGGACGGTATAGGTGCCGGGTTCCACGTGAGGAAATGAAAATTGACCTTTGCTAGTTTGTTCGTAGGCAATTTGCCCGTTAGTTGTCAAAATCAATTGAAATATAAATCGCCCCGTCGCGTTTCTAATTCCGCCTTCCATGATTCCATATTGTTCTAAATCTTGGAATTGATAATTCTGTTTGTAGGCTTCGCTTGTGTCGCTTTCTATACCGACAAACGCCCCTTTTGCTATGGAAAGATCGAACTTTTCGCGGATTGGTAAATATGCCTTATCGATGCGCAGGGTGTTCGAAACATTGTTCCACGAGAACGCTTCGTCGGGCAATAGGACAAATTCGTCGGGCCCCGTAATGAATTGAATGCGTTTGGAATCCCAACTAGCAACAGGTTTTGGCAAAAGGATCACTAATGAATCTTCGGGGGATAAATACTTTCCCGCTGCCGGCAATACGGCGATCGGCAGGGTCGTTTTGATTGCCTTTTCTTTCGTATTTAATTCTCGAAATTTTATTTTTAATGGAATTTTATAGGGCCGATTAATGGAATCTTTAAGAATGGCTGAAACAAATAAGGTGTCCTTTTTGTCCAGTTGCTGCGCATAAAAACGTACGTTTCGATGGTTTTCGATTTGATAAGCGATGGCCAACTTTGGATCTTTTTCAAGCGACAAATCTTTAATACCGCGACTAAATTCATATAGTAC
>CANHCG010000243.1 GCA_947459055.1 Cytophagaceae bacterium
CCAGGTCTGTAAAGATTTTGGGATTCCCTTTGAGGTGGATATTGTGTCAGCGCATCGGACACCCGTTAAAATGTTGCAATACGCGCAAACAGCAAAATCTCGAGGCATTCAGGTGATTATTGCTGGGGCTGGCGGCGCCGCGCATTTGCCAGGGATGGTGGCTTCTGCCACGATTTTGCCGGTGATTGGAGTTCCAGTAAAATCCTCGAATTCAATCGATGGTTGGGATTCTGTTTTGTCTATTTTACAGATGCCAAATGGCGTTCCTGTGGCAACTGTCGCCCTAAATGCCTCCAAGAATGCTGGTCTTTTGGCCGTTCAAATCCTTGCTGTTTCGGATGAAAAACTTTCGAATAAGTTAGTGGATTATAAGAAAGAATTAGAAGATAAAGTGGCTGAAATGAGCCAAAATACCCAAAATAAGCTGTAAGCATTCATGAAAATTCCCTTTTTGAAAGAGAGCTCAAGTGCCAATATTCCGGTAATTACGTTGCTGATTTTAGTAGCAACCCTCGCGGGTCTCGTGCTCGTTGGATATGAACATTTCATGGGTCCCAAGACGGAGGAATTAGTAAAGGCAGAAAAATTGGAATTGGAGGATGATGAGGTACTCATGGAACAACCCGTATCTATTATCACGGATTCTAGTACAAATACCGTCGCTTCGGATTCTGTCGCAGTGAAGGATTCTGCCCAAAAAGCGGAATTAGCCCTTGAAGCCCAGAAACAAGAAGCAGAAGCACAAAAAATTCCCGATGAAGTAAAAACACCTGAACCGGAAGGAAAAGCACATAACTATGTGGTCGAAAAGGGAGAGACGTTCAATGGCGTAGCGAATCGATTTGGCTTGACGGTGGACCAATTGAAAGCGATGAATCCAGGTGTTTCCTCCGATGTGAAGGTAGGCGTCACTCGTTTGAAGGTGAAAATCAAGGCCATTCATACCGTTGGGCCCGGTGACGTTCTTCGTGTCGTTGCTGAAAAATACAAGGTATCTAAAAAATCTATTATGGAAGTTAACCATAAGAAGGAGGATATTACCTTACGTGGGGAGCAATTGATCATTCCGCTCAAATAAAGCCCCCTATGGCTCGAATTTTTTTGATTGCCTTTGCTTTTATTTTTTGTTTTTTTTCCGCGATTTCGCAAGTAGAGATTGACTCTTCACGTATCATTTGTGGGCCTAAAACTTATGAGCAGATCTCTTTTGAAGAGGTATTGTGGATTTTTCGGAATAAAAGTCGGCAAATCGAGGATGCGAAGCCTTTCGAAATCCGCATTGATAAATTAGATGCAAATGGGAGGGCTCAAAAAATCTATACCTTAGATACGATTCAATTGACGAGGGAATCGCGATTTGCCAACAGCCTATTGGGATATGATTTAAACCAAAACTGGAAATCACTTTTATCCCTAGAGGTCCAACAATTTAGCTCCTTAAAAGATAGTTTATTAACTCTTTTTCATCCCAAAGGCTATCGGGTTCGCTACCTCCAACAAGAACGCGATTTAGCCAAACAACTCCGATTAGTCACCGCCGGCCGATCAAAAACAGCCATTTCGCTGCATAATTTTAATTTAGCTGCCGATGTGGGTATCTATCGGAAGCGCCGTTATTTGCGTAGAGGTATGGTTTATAACAAGATGGGCGAGATGGCCAAATCCATTGGCATGTTTTGGGGTGGTGATTTTGCCGGATTTCCAGATCCCGGACATGTCCAGGGATTAAAAAATGGGGCAGAACTTGTTCGGAAATATCCAGAAATAGGCTTCGAGTATTCCCGTTTTATGCAAGTATATCGGCAAAATTTGGATGAGGCCGAAGTGGCTAAAAAGGAAGATAATTTTCAGGATACCCAAGATTTGTTAAAGGAATTAGGCCGTTTACAGGTCAATAAACCATGCGCTTGTCTGTATGCCATGAGTATTCCTGAACCTATTGTTTGGGATGCGCAAGTTGTTGTGAATGTGCCAGCCGGATGGATATACGTAGAAGGCTATTTTTACCGGTTAGGCACCTGGCAATATGCTCTTAAAAAGTAAACGAATAGCCGCGTAGAAAATCAGCGATATCCATTTTCTTTTTGCCCTCCATTTGCCAAGTCAAAATTTCGATATATCCATCGGCGCAACCAACTCGTAAATACGTTTTTTGATCCGTATCCCATACCCCAATTGCCAAATCAGGAATGATTTCCGGATGAAAACGAACGGAAGAAATTTTGCAATGTTTTCCTTGGAAAACTGTATGAGCACCCGGAAATGGATTCATGCCTCGGATCAGGTTGACGATACTTTTTCCGTCTTTGGACCAATGGACCAGGCCTGTCTCTTTTGTTAATTTCGGGGCAATGCGTAATTCGGTGGATTCGATTTGGGCTTGGGGATGTATAGCTCCCTCGATAATCGCTTGGGTGGTTTTTACGACTAATTTGGCCCCTTTTTTCATTAAACGGTCGTATAATTCTCCGGTTGTGTCATGTTCCGAAATGGATTCTTTTTCTTGAAATAGGAGGTCGCCGGTGTCAATTTCATGTTGGAGAAAAAAGGTGGTAACGCCTGTTTCCTGTTCGCCGTTGATAATCGCCCAATGAATCGGGGCGGCGCCACGGTAATTCGGCAACAAAGAAGCGTGTAAATTAAAAGTACCCAAACGTGGCATATTCCAAACTTGTTCAGGTAACATACGGAAGGCCACGATGATTTGTAAATCAGCTTTATACAGGCGTAATTCGTCTAAAAAGGAGGGATCTTTTAATTTTAAGGGCTGTAAAACGGGTAGACCAGCCGTTTCGGCAAATAATTTAACGGGTGATGGTTGCAGGTGTTGGCCTCTCCCCGCGGGTTTATCCGGGGCGGTCACGACGGCTACGACATCCATGTGCGCATCAACGAGTGCCTGTAAACTTTCTACCGCAAATTCAGGTGTACCAAAAAAGATAATGCGCATGGGAAAACCATTAATTGTTCAAATTGTCTAGAATTAAATAGATTTGGGAATCTACTCGCTTTTTAATTACCTTTGCGAAGTAAAAAAATGAGATACGTGTTGATAAACAAACATTTATTCTAGGCAGGAATCCGAAGCAAAACTACAAATAAAAAAAGTAGAACGGTCGGAAGCCGTTCTATTTTGTTTTTTAGTGCAATTTAAAGGGTAACAATTATGGCAAAGTTTCAGTATTATACAGTAGAGGCAGTAGAAAAATTAAAGGCAGAATTACATCACTTGAAATTTCAAGGACGTCAAGACATGGCGAAGCAAATCGCGGAAGCCCGGGATAAAGGGGATTTAAGTGAGAATGCTGAATATGATGCGGCGAAAGATGCTCAAGGGCTTTTGGAATTAAAGATTTCAAAATTAGAAGTGGTCGTGGCGAATGCGCGGGTGTTGGACGAATCGACCATCGATACGTCTAAAGTGTCGATTTACTCCATCGTTCAAATCAAAAATACAAAAAATGCCATGGTGGTTACGTATACAATCGTTTCCGAAGAGGAAGCTGATTTGCGTGCGGGTAAAATATCTGCAACCTCGCCATTTGGGAAAGGTTTGTTAGGGAAGAAAGTGGGTGATTTAGCAGAGATTCAGGCGCCAGCCGGCAAATTGGAATTTGAAATTATGTCGATTACACGTTAATCGATTTCTAATACACCTTGAAAAATCCTGACCAATCGGTTGGGATTTTTTGTATTTTAGCCTTTATGAATTTGTCCTTTGGCCAACCACTATTTTTATGGGGAATTTTATCCGTCCTTTGGCCACTTTTTTTGCATTTCTATCATAAAAAACAACGCGCACCCATTCCATTTTCCGACCTTCGCTTTCTAAAAACCATGGATTTGCGCGGGAAGGGATTTCGGTCAATCCGACGATGGTGGTTGTTATTGCTCCGCATGCTCGCTTTAATTTTCTTTTTTTTAGGCTTGAGCGAGCCTTCATGGCAATCGGACCGTAGATTAATTTCTCAATCG
>CANHCG010000244.1 GCA_947459055.1 Cytophagaceae bacterium
GTAAAGACATTTTCGCCAACCACCGGCTTATTCGCCGGAATCCGAAAACCTGAAAAAGTTTCTACTAATTTACTTACACTATATAATGACTTTTCGCAAACTGAAATTTGTACATCGCTTTGATAATCATTCAAAACAGCCACCACACTCGCTAATGGTGCATTTCCAGCGCGCTCACCCATTCCATTTACGGTCAAATGTAAACCATGCGCACCATTACGAACCGCCTCTAGGGCATTGGCTGTTCCTAAATCGTAATCATTGTGCGCGTGAAAATCAAAATGCACGCCGGGGTAGCGTTGGACTAATTCGGAAATAAATTCGGCTACCTCAGAAGGAATTAAAACACCTAAGGTATCGGGTAATAAAATACGTTTAACAGGTAATTTTGTTAGAAAATCAAGGTACTCGAGTACGTAGGCTTTCGAATTTCGCATACCATTACTCCAATCCTCCAAATATACATTTACTTGTAGACCTTTTGATATGGCTAAAGAAATTGTTTCTTCAATTTCGGCAAAATGCTGGGCAGGACTTTTCTTTAGTTGATGTTTCAGATGGTTTAATGAGCCCTTGGTCAATAAATTCATGACTTGGGCACCTGCATCTAACATCCATTGGACAGAGGTTCCCCCGTCGACAAAGGTGAGAACTTCAACTTTATGTAAAAGGCCTTGTTGGCCCGCCCATTCCGTAATTTTCTTAACCGCCTGAAATTCACCATCCGAAACACGAGCTGATGCAATTTCAATGCGATCAACCTTTAATTCGGTCAATAGCAATTGGGCTATGGTCAACTTTTCAGAAGCTGAAAACGACACGCCAGAGGTTTGTTCCCCATCGCGCAAGGTCGTATCCATGATTTCTATGTGGCGTTTCAAATGATTATCTGTTTACAGAAAAGGCCTTGATTTCATCCTTCATCGCTTGCAAATAATCGATATCGTCAAAACCATTTAATAAATTATGTTTCTTGTAGCCATTAATCGCAAAAGATTCACTTGCGCCCGTAGCTACAATGGTAATTTTTTGCTCTTGCAAATTCACTTCCAATTCAGCATTCGGATCCTTTTCGATCGACTCAAAGATTTGATGCAAAAATTCTGGACTTACCTGTACCGGCAAAATACCCACATTAATCGCATTTCCTCGGAAAATATCAGCGAAAAAAGAAGAGACTACGCATCGAAAACCATAATCATAAATCGCCCATGCTGCATGTTCACGTGATGATCCCGAACCGAAGTTCTTTCCTCCTACTAAAATTTTACCTGAATAGGTTGGATTATTTAAAACAAAATCCGCTTTTGGCTGATCATTTTTATCATATCGCCAATCACGAAATAAATTATCGCCAAAACCCTTACGCTCCGTAGCTTTTAAGAAACGAGCAGGGATAATTTGATCCGTATCCACATTTTCAATGGGCATCGGAACGGCAGAACTTTTTAAAACACTAAAACTATCGTAAGCCATGATGGTCTAATTTAAATCAATTACAAAAAGGTTCTTGGGTCAGTTACTACACCCGTTATCGCCGCCGCAGCAGCTACTAAAGGACTGGCCAATAAGGTCCTAGAACCTGGTCCTTGACGTCCTTCGAAATTCCGATTTGAGGTACTTACCGCATACTTTCCAGCTGGAATTTTATCGTCATTCATGGCTAAACAAGCTGAGCAACCTGGTTGGCGTAACGCAAATCCAGCCTCCGTCAAAATATCATAAATTCCTTCTTCCCGAATTTGTGCTTCCACAATATGAGATCCTGGAACAACCCAAGCCGTTACATGATCCGCTTTTTTACGACCTTTAACAATCGAAGCGAACGCTCTAAAATCTTCAATACGGCCATTTGTGCAAGAACCAATGAACACATAATCCACTTTTTTACCAATCATTGAATCATTTTCAGCAAATCCCATGTAATCTAATGATTTCTCATAAGTTGCCACACCACCTTCCACATCACCCGCCTTTGGAATATTTCTTGAAATTCCCATTCCCATTCCTGGGTTGGTCCCATAGGTAATCATCGGCTCAATATCAGAGGCAGAAAAATTAATCTCTTGATCAAATTCAGCTCCTTCTTCCGTAAACAAAGTTTTCCAATAAGCTAATTGACGATCCCATTCAGCGCCTTTCGGAGCTAATTCACGCCCTTCGATATAATCATAAGTTGTTTGATCCGGTGCAATCATTCCTCCACGAGCACCCATCTCAATACTCAAATTACAGACCGTCATCCGACCTTCCATCGACATATTTCTAAATACATCACCTGCATATTCCACAAAATAACCCGTAGCTCCTGAAGTTGACAATTTAGAAATGATATACAAAGCCACGTCTTTTGGCGTTACTCCTTTACCTAAAACCCCATTCACATTAATCCGCATTTTCTTCGGCTTAGGCTGCATGATGCACTGAGATGACAACACCATTTCTACCTCCGATGTACCAATACCAAAAGCAATCGCACCAAAAGCTCCATGCGTAGATGTATGTGAATCCCCACAAACAATCGTCATTCCAGGTAAAGTAATTCCATTTTCTGGACCTACCACGTGCACGATACCATTTTTAGGATTTCCTAAACCCCAATGCGAAATGCCATATTTGGCGGTGTTTTTTTCTAATTGTAAGAGTTGATTCGCCGACAAAGGATCCTCCACAGGCAAATGCTGGTTAATCGTGGGCGTATTATGATCTGCCGTCGCAAAAGTTTTTTCAGGAAATAATACGGAAACACCACGTTGCTCCAAGCCTAAAAAAGCCACCGGACTCGTCACCTCATGAATAAAGTGACGATCAATAAAAAACACATCTGGACCATCCGCAATCTGACGAACCACATGTGAATCCCATACTTTATCAAATAAGGTTTTTGGGGAATTGCTCATTGTAATATTTTAAATTTTTATTCGCTTTTATTAAAACTAAACACCAAAAATGCGATTTTTTTTGCAAGAATGCAAGTCAAAATGATCACAAAGATGGTCTTTGCGTCAGATAAAATGGATTTTCAATAAAATCCTTAGCGCCGGATTTGACTAATTCGGCTGCGGTAATGCCTAGTTGGCGGAAATCAGTCGACATCGTCGTAACTCCCTGTCCGATTAACCGTTTAATCGGTGTTTCATTATAGGAAATCAAACCAATATCCTTTCCTAATTGAAACTTATTGACCAAAATTTGATCCATTACATGAATCAAATCATCCTCCATGACTGTGATATATAAATCTCCTTTTTGAATGGCGAGATTTTTTGAATTATTCAAAATTTGATAATCAAAGGCATAATCCTGGCAAAAATGCTCGAATCCCTGAACGATTTCTTTGGGATAATAACTATGAGAAGGAAAAATCAATTTCAATCGATTGTATTTTGTCAAAGACTCATTGACTTGAGTCAAACTCTGATAAATGTCATTCTCGAAATTTTCATAGACGGTGCCTATTTGACCCTGCAAACCCGGAATCATTTTATCGACTAAAATCAATTTGTCCTTTGGCAAAGACTTGATCAATTGATACGCATTCGGATCATCATCCAAAAAATGAGGAATAATGACGATGTGAGTATAATCCTTATCTCGGCGTTCAACAATTCGCTTAAACAAATTAAAATCATTGTTATACACATAAAAATCGATGATCGCCTCATTCCCCATCGTGGCCACAAAAGCATCGTAAATAATCTTTTTGTGTTCACTTAACTTATTGAACAAAAGAAAAATCCGATAGGTCGTAGGAATGGTATCGACATTAATAAAAAAGCCTTTTCCTCGAATGGAATCGATAATTCCAATAGATTTTAGGTAATTATAACCTTTTTCAACGGTAATCCGAGAAATATAAAATTGAAAACTCACCTCGTTAATCGATGGCAAAATATCCCCCTTTTTAATCACCTTTTTCTGAATTCCTTCGATGATGGAATTGGCTAA
>CANHCG010000245.1 GCA_947459055.1 Cytophagaceae bacterium
CGCCGAAGTGGCTAAAGCAGTTTTGATTCCCAATTGTCTAATTTGCTTCAAAAAATCATCCAATCCCGGTGCCGACTTTCGATGCGGACCATAAAATTCTCGATAGATTAATTCCTTCTCCTCCTCCAAAATACTGATTTCTTCCCGACTCATTTCCCGTCGATAAAACCATTCAAAGGTATCTTTGGCATTCATCCCATTTAATTCCTGATAAAAAATTTCCCTCGTTAGTGGAATGCCATGCCGTTCGCAAAACAACAACCATGCATCCACATGGTAAGGCAAATTATCCACTACCACGCCATCCATATCAAACAAAACTGCTCCAATCCCCATATTATACCGATAAAGTTAAGCCGTCATAGGCTAAATAAACACCCGCAGGCAATTCCGCCTGCACCTCCACATGCAAGCCCATCATATGACTCAAATGCGTAATATACGCCCTTTCAGGTTTAATCTGATCGATTAATTCCAATGCCTCCGCCAAGGTGAAATGGGAAATATGATGCGTCTTCCGAAGCGCATTAATCACCAAGACTTTCGTGCCACGAATCTTCTCAATCTCCTCCTCAGCAATAAAATTGGCATCCGTGATATAGGTAAAATCACCAAAACGGTAGCCAAATACATCTAAATAATAGTGCTTGACTAAGATCGGCTGAATGTTCACTCCCTCGATTTGAAAGGCATCTTTTGTAATGGCATGAACTTCGATTTCCGGCACGCCAGGATATTTGTCCTCCCCGAAGGCATAGGCAAATTCGCGCTTTAATTGGTCGATGACATTTTGCTGCGCATAGAGCGGAATCGTAGCCTGCTGGGCATAATTAAAGCCCCGTATATCATCCATCCCAGCCGTGTGGTCTTTATGTTCATGGGTATAAATCACGGCATCGAGATGTTGGATGCCGGCGCGTAAAACTTGTTGGCGAAAATCAGGACCTGTGTCAATGATGAAACTTTTGCCCTGCGTTTCGATATGAATAGAAACTCGAAGACGCTTATCCCGCGGATCTGCCGACTGACAAACCTCGCATCCACAAGCAATCATCGGAATCCCCTGCGAAGTTCCCGTTCCAAGAAACGTAACCTGGATTGGGGACATGCTTATTCCGTTAAGGCTTTTACCTGGGTTACCAAGGCATCAAAATTCAAAGGCTTGGCTAAAAAGTCATTAAAACCTGCCGCCTTGAAATCTTCCATGGAATAATTACGTGCGTTCCCTGTGATCGCAATCATCGGAATGGCAGCCTTGGTCGTATCGGAAAGAGCCCGCACAGCACGTGCACAATCCATGCCATCCATCACAGGCATATTGATATCTAAGAGAATAATGTCAAAATCGGATTTGGCTAATTCGTCTAACACTTGTTGGCCATTCTTCACCGCATGGATCTCAAAATTTTGAAATTCTAAAATCTTTTTGGCTAAATTTTGAATCACCGAACTATCTTCTGCAATCAATACTTTTTTCATAGAAACTCAAATTAAATATGATGGATGCTAAACTTGGTAAAAATAGCCAATGCCCGCTTCATTTCAAACCAAAAAGGGCATAAAAAAAGCGATTCCAAAGGAACCGCTTTCTATTTGTTGCAAAAACCTTATTTCACGTAGAATGAAACCGATGTTTTGTCCCAATTCAAGGTTACTTGGCCTGTAGCAGAAACTCCGATCGTGAATTTCTCCGTCATCGCATGCTCACTTGGTTTCGCTTTAACACGTAATGCATCATTTTCAGCTTTATAGGTATATGCACCCCATTGTTTCGCATCTTTATTGAAAATAATTGTCCACTCGGTTTCGCCAGGAATCGTAAATAAGGAGTAAACCCCTTTGGCTAATGGTTTTCCTTGCACCATTACATCAGCTGAAAATTCGATGGTTGTGGCTTCATTAGCACCCGTTCTCCAAACTTGTCCATAAGGCTCTAACGCTTTGGCTTCTTTTGTACCGAAGATCAAACGTCCCTTAACAGATGGTTGGGCATATTTAATCATTACTTCCGTGGAACCAACTTTCTGAGTAACCACAGCTGGAGGTGAGGCAATTGGTTTTTGTTGAGCTAATGCGCCAAAGCTCAAAAGGCAAGTCAAAATAAACGCTAATTTTTTCATAGAATGTGATTTTTAATTTTAGGATTACAAATTAAGCCAATAATTCAATTTTAACACCACTGCACGGTTACGAATTTGAAATATTTCTGGAAAATAATTATCCGTATAAACCAAGAATAAATCCGAAGCCGGTTTATAACGCCATTGTAAACGGGCATTAAGGTTGACATTCTTGGTTTGTTGGTTCAACTGGAAAAAGGTCGCAAAAAACAATTTATTAGAAAAGGTAATGTCAATTTTGGGGCGAACTATCCAAAATTTGGACGAAACATTTTTAGCCGCCATCGTCGCCGTCCCAGGGACAAACACATCCTGAATATCATTGTAATCGAGCGCCACCGAAACACTTCCATAAGGCTGAAAACGATAGCCAATATCCGCTGTCATTCCGGTTCGCCAACCATCTCCGAAGTACCCGCCAAAGCGAGAAGTCAAAGCATAGGTAAACAACTTAATCGGTGATGAACCATAGCGGGCATTAATGGCATACCAATCATGCTCGGATCCTCTTAATAAGGGCGTATTCCCCATGCGTGTAGCATCGAAATTGTATTGCAATTTGACAAAATCATAGGATAAATACACCCCAAAAGTAGACCGATCCTTCATCGTACCGTCATAGGCTATATAGGTTGTGTTATCCGTATAATCCCCTTGATTGTTCCAATATGACATCGACATCGCCTTTAATGAGGTATAAAACACATTGGTCGACTTATTTTTAGGATAGAAAATTTTGCCTATTTCAGGCTGTAATTGCAAGAAATTAACGCGTGGTACATAGCCAACCTCGGGATTATAGCGCTCACCAACCCACTGTTGCTTAATGGAAAAGGCCCAATTATTATCCGCATAGGCCAAGGAAGCAGCCTGTGCAAAATCATTACCTGTATTCATAGGACTAATGGTTTTGGCATAGAATAAGGAGCCCGTCCAAAAGTTATCTTTGGAAGCCAAATTATACTCAAATCCAACATCTCGATTGAAAGGCTGATAGCCATTCGATTTTTGTAAATCCGTATCGATAAACGATTCTTTATTCACCATGTAGACTCCAATATTCGAACGCGCAAATAATTTACGCTGCAAGGCCAGCATGGAATAATTTTGAGTGGGCACTCCTTTGGCATCAATGCGCTGCGACTGCACATTCAAGGCGCCAATACGCCAATCCGGATTCAATTTACCACTTACCCGCGCCCCGTAGGTAATGGGCGTTTGTTCATAAATACCGGTCCTAGGATTCAAGGCTAAGCCGATCCGCCGAGAGAAAAAGGGGCGAATACTTTCGGTTCCAAAGCCATCAAATAGGTCGGAGTTTTCGATAAAAAATTGACGTTTCTCGGGATAAAATAATTCAAACCGATCCAAATTTGTTTGCTGGCGATCCACATCCACCTGTGAAAAATCTGGATTTAAGGTCATGTCCAAATTCAAACCTGAATTAATAGCTACTTTAATATCCCCTCCGATTTGATTTCGAAAATCGCTCGGTGCGGCAGATTCATAGTTGGCCGATAGCCCCGACAAGACATAAGGAATAAACGAAATATTCTTTTTAGGCGCTGGAGGAGCGGTTTCCCAAACCAAAACACCCGCATAGGCTAAAGAGGCTGTTGGGAACTGCCGTGGAACAGGCGCCCAGGCTGATTTCTCTTTGGCCTTTAAATCATAGCGTGAAAAATTAATTCCCCAGCGTGTAATGTTATCCTTGTAGCGAATGGATTTAAATGGAATGGCGGCCTCAAAAATCCAAGAATCTTTTTTATAAGTTGTCGCAGATTCCCATTTATTATCCCAGTTCAAATTCACTTTGGCGCCTTCAGAC
>CANHCG010000246.1 GCA_947459055.1 Cytophagaceae bacterium
CTAGGAGGTCGCGCATTTGCAGAAATAGCCTTTTTGAAAGATTTTAAATTTACAAACAATGTAGGTGTGGATATTACGAATGCGAATTCAATTGTGTTTGGTAATCCAGAGATTGGCGATGGAGCGCCAGCAGGTCGTGCTTCCAATACCTTTGATAACATTACAAGCTATAACTTATCTCAGTTATTGACTTATAACCATTCGTTCGGAAAGCATACCGTAGATGCACTCTTGGGACATGAAAACTATAATTTAGTTAGTAATACTTTGGATGGTTCTCGTTCTCAACAAATTTTGGATGGAAACTATGAATTAATCAACTTTACAACGACAACGAACTTAACTTCTCAGTATGATATTCGTCGTGTGGAAGGTTTCTTCTCTCGTTTGAATTACGATTATGATTCTAAGTATTTCTTATCCGTTTCGGCTCGTCGTGATGGATCGAGTAAATTCTATACAGATAAACGTTGGGGTACTTTTTACTCAGCTTCTGCAGCTTGGCGTTTAGATCAAGAGGATTTCATTAAGGAATTACCGTTTATCGATAATTTAAAATTAAGAAGTTCATGGGGTCAAACAGGTAATGATGGAGGTATCAGTAATTATGCTTGGCAACCATTATATGCTTTAGGTTGGAATAATGCGCTCGAGCCAGGTATTTTGCAATCCTCTTTAGGTAGTAAAACCCTAGAATGGGAGACAAATACAGCTTTTGATGTTGCCTTGGAATTTGGTTTATTCAAAAATAGAATTTCAGGTACCATTGAGTATTTTGATCGTCAATCAACCAATTTGATTTTCGCTGTGCCATTACCTCTTTCTGTGGGTATTGGATCTGAAACTCGTAACATTGGATCTATGTACAATAAGGGGGTTGAACTTCAAATTGGTGCAGATTTAATCAGAACGAAGGATTTTACTTGGAATGTTGATTTAAATGCAACACGCTTAGAGAATAAAATCACGAAGATGCCTGCTGAAAGTAAAGAAATCATTGACGGAACTAAGAAATTAAAAGAAGGAAGTTCTTTATATGATTATTGGTTGCGTGAGTACAAAGGCGTTAATCCAGAGACGGGTGTAGCTGAGTACCGTGCTATTTCCTATGTTGCTAGTAATTCACGAATTACAGCTTCTGGTGATACATTGACAAATAACATTGCTAATGCTCGTTTTTGGTATAATGGAACTTCAATTCCTGATTTAACTGGATCGGTAAACACATCTCTTCGTTATAAGGGCTTCTCTTTATCCGCCCTTATGGTGTATCAATTGGGTGGTAAAGTTTATGATGGAGCCTATGCTAGTTTAATGGGAGCTGGATATCACAATGCAAAACATATTGACATCCTTAAGCGTTGGCAAAATCCTGGCGATGTTACTGAAGTACCACGTATGGACGTTGCCAGAACAGCTGATTTTGATGCGGCTTCAGATCGTTGGTTAATCGATGCAAGTTTCATAAACATTCGTACGATTACTTTATCGTATAATATACCTAGGAATATATCATCTAAACTAAAAATAAATAATGGTCAGGTTTATTTAAGTGGTGAGAACTTCCTTATGTTATCTCGTCGGAACGGTATGAACGTTCAACAGAATTTTGGTGGAACTACTAGTAACGTTTATAGCCCTGCTAAATCATTAGTTTTAGGTATTTCATTCTCTTTATAAATTTTGAATCATGAAAAATAAATTTCTAATTATTTTATCTCTGATTTTTGGCATGATTTCAACATCATGTGAAAATGTCTACTTAGATACTACCCCAACGGCTAGTATTGATGCAGGCTCTGCTTATTCAACTACGAAGAATGCAGCTGCAGCCATAAATGGTATTTATCGTTCGTTTGTCGTTCGTTATTTAAGCTCTCAAGGTCATTCAGGTCACCCAGCTATGATGATCATTATGGATCACCTTGGAGAGGATTTGGTTATCGGCACAACAGCCGGTGCTACTGGTTGGCACGTGAGTGAAACTCGTTGGGTTGCTCACCGGACTGACGTAAGTGTAATGAGTCAGTTCCCTTATGAAATGTATTACAGAATTATTGGTAATGCGAATATTGGAATTGCTAATATTGACAAAGCAGTAGGTCCTACCGCTGATCGTAATGCCTTGAAAGGAGAAGCACTTGCTCTTCGTGCATTTGGTTATTTCAATCTAGTACAATTGTATGGAAAACGATACAATGCGAGCGCTAAACCAAATACACAATTAGGTGTTCCATTAGTGTTAGAGCCATCAACGGAGGGTAAGCCTCGTAATTCAGTAGAAGAAGTGTATACGCAAATCAATAAAGATTTAGCTGAAGCTTCCGCTTTATTAACTGCCTCTCGTGTGAATAAATCACATATCAATTTAGCGGTAGTAAAAGGCTTACAAGCAAGAGTTGCTTTGGTTCAACAAGATTGGGCTAATGCTTCTAAATTTGCTTCTGAAGCACGAGCTGGTTATGCTCCTATGACAGCTGCTCAATACCAAGATGGATTCCAAGATATTTCAAATCCAGAATGGATGTGGGGTTTTGATCACTTAGAAGATCAATCTGAGTTTTTCGGTGGCTATCACTCGTATATTTCATGTAATTATAACTCAACGGTAATCAGAACTTATCCTAAAGTTATCAATAGTGCATTATATAGCCAGATTCCTGCCACTGACGTAAGATCAAAAATGTGGGTGGAGACTCCTACAGTGGCAAATTCCGTTATTCCTCCAGGAGGTGTACGTCCAAAATTCTTAAATCAGAAGTTTAGACTACCAGGTACGCCTTCAACATCAGCCATGGGTGATGTACCATACATGCGCGCAGCTGAAATGTACCTAATCGAAGCAGAAGCGAAAGCTAGATTAAATGATGCAGCCGGTGCTTCACAGGTGTTATTTGATTTAATTAAAGTGAGAGACCCAAATTATGTTAGATCGACAAAAACAGGAAATGACTTAATTAATGAAATTTTAATTCATCGCCGTGTCGAACTTTGGGGAGAAGGACATCGTTTCTTAGATTTAAAGCGTATGAATGCACCATTGAATAGAAATGGTACAAATGCCATTGCATCCATCGCCTTGTTATATGACGTAGCGCCAGGAGATGTTCGTTGGGAATTCTTAATTCCTCGTCGAGAAATTAATGCCAACAGTCAAATTGTTCAAAACCCATTATAAGGTTTTGAAACAAAAAAGGGGACTCATTCGAGTCCCCTTTTTTTATACATTCATTTAACCTCACGATTCTTGATTAACCCAAAGATTTGCGCGCTTCCGCATCTGGATGATAGGCCATTTGACATAAATCATCTAAAAGCATTGTCTCCCCTTTCTCCTTGGTGTAGGTGTTCCACTTGAGTAATCCTGCGCCATTAGGATTTCCAGTACGAGCAAAGTTCAAAAAGTAATTGGCCATTTTAGTTGATAAAGCTTTAGGTCTTTTCCCTCCACCTGTATGGGTCAACATCAAATCCGTATTATAAAACCAAAAACAAATATCATCACAATGAAATGCGCGCATTCGACCATCAAATAATGGTGGTTGCCATCCAAACCAAGAAACATAAACCGGAGCCTTTCCTTGTGAATACTTCGCATCTGCGGTCGCCACGGCTCCTTTCCGATTCGAAAGAATCATAGCCCAAACTTCAATTGGCTTGGCTTTTGGAAAATTCTTCTGAAAAGCAGCGACAATTTTAGCCGATTCCTCTCCAAATCTTCCTTTGATTTTATCCACAACTCCTTCAAATGTAATTAATTCTAATGCTGCATCTGTTCGGCTGGGACTTTGCTCATGAAAAGTAGTATTTATCATCAAGGGAATATCGGCTGAAAAATGGGATGGATCGCTAAAAAATGGTTGATCTATCATACTTAGCCCATCTGCCACCGGCGAAAAACCTCCACGGGAAATTTTTAAACGTTTGGCTTCCTCAGCCATTTTCTC
>CANHCG010000247.1 GCA_947459055.1 Cytophagaceae bacterium
CCGTATTTGGTAAACCAGGCTTTGACTAATTCCGGATTGCGCACCGCGATGCTCCCAGCCGTAATTTGTGCGGCCCCTGCGGAAAAGGCAAGGTCGACCATTTCGTCAGATTGTACCCCACCCCCAAAATCCACATGCAAATTCGTGCCTTTCGCAATGCGCTCTAAAACAGCGGCATTCACAATTTTTTTGGCCTTTGCTCCATCCAAATCCACCACATGTAAACGCTGAATTCCCGCCCCTTCGAATGCTTTTGCGACCTCCAATGGATCGGAGGAATAGACCTTTTTTTGGGCATAATCCCCTTGGGTCAAGCGAACGCATTGGCCGTTAATGATGTCGATGGCGGGGATTAATTGGAACATATTTATATAGCTAAAAAATTCTCGATGATGCGTTGGCCCGCTAATCCACTAATTTCCGCGTGGAATTGTGCAGCGTAAAAATTGTCTTTTTGCAACATAGCCGAAAATGGTTGGACATAGTCACAAATTGCTGACGTATAGGCATTAACCGGCGCATAATACGAGTGCACAAAATAGACATATTCAGAGGCCTTAAGCCCCTTCATCAGCGGATTTTTACCTTGCGCTTCGATCGAATTCCAGCCTACATGAGGGATTTTTAAATCTGGGGATTGAAAACGTTTAATTTCTACATCAAATACGCCCATGCATTTCGTATTGTTTTCTTCCGAATGCTTGCATAATAATTGCATCCCAATGCAAGTGGCTAACACCGGCTGTTTCAAACTCGGAATTAATTGGTCCAATTGCTTTTCCCGCAAATAAGCCATCGCCGTACTCGCCTCCCCCACACCCGGAAAAATCACTTTATCAGCCCCGCGTATTTCCTCCTCCTCATCCGTCCAGGAATAGTTCATCCCTATTCGGTCAAGTGCATACATGACCGAAGCCACATTTCCCGCATTATATTTAATTATGGCAATTTTCATTCGGCTACAAAGGTAGACAAAAGGGCTTGTATTATGAAAACAGATGTATCTTTGTAGCCCAAGACCTACTTATGAAGCTTTCGCGCCATGTATTGATTGAATCCCTTTACCTCATTTGGATGGGCTTTTTGCCTTTGATTTCAAGTTCTTTTTTAGGCTATTTCGCGCTCTCAAATCCCGGATTTTTTCAAAATTTATCGCTTAGCGACCAACTAATTTTTTGGGTTGCCGCTGTTTTCATCATGGGTTTGGCGTTAAGCCCGACGACTTTTTTTGCCCTTTTTACCGGATATGTATTTGGCCTTCAGGGGATATTCCCCTTGATTATTGCCTATAGCTTTGCTTCTTTACTCGGGTATTTTTTGGCCAAAAAATTGAAAGGAGATGCCATTATGGCCTTACTTAGGGCCAAATTTCCTTTGGAGCATTTTCTCGAAAATGTCCGTGCGAATTCCTTTTCGTGGGTATTTGTCACCCGCCTATCGCCCGTGTTTCCTTTTGCGATTACGAATGCTTTAATGGCATTTTTAGGTGTTCGGCTGAAGCAATTTTTTGTGGCGGGGACCTTGGGTATGTTGCCTCGAACCTTGCTTGCCTTGTGGACAGGCATGCAGGCGAAAACGATTCAAAGCCTCTGGCAAAATCCCGCGACTGCGCAGTGGCAAGATTTTGCCAGCCTTTTTTTGTTGATCGCCTCTGGGTTTGGGATGCTTTGGCTAGGCAAAAAAAAGGCCAAATAAGTGGATCATATTTGGCCTTTGAAATTAAATCATTTCAGAATCAATCACTTGAACTTTTCCCCACAAATGCTTGTTGTCATCTATGAATTTTTTGTGCAAAGGATGGTATAAATATTCCTTTTCTTTTTCGGCATTTTCGAAAACTAAAACCACCGAAAAGGTATAACTTGCCTCGGTAACCGGTTTATCAAAATCAGTTACGATGGCCTTACCTACATGGGCTGATTGGATCATCGGGAGAGTTCCCAAAGCCTTTAAGGCCTTGAACAATTGGTTTTTTTCGGCATCATTGCCTGGGTTTTTAGCCCAAAATAGCACGTGGTGAATGAAAGTCATAGGGGTCGAGGCAGGTAAAGAACCAAGGGTCGCTGTGGCGGCGATGAGGCCGGATTTTTGAATGAAATTTCGTCGAGTCGTCATGAAATAGAATTTTTTTACAAGTTTATTCAATTCTACAATGGAAAACCCAAAAATCAAAGTAATTATTACCGGAGTTACCGGTATGGTAGGCGAAGGCGTAATGCATGAAGCCCTAGCTTCCCCTTTTATCAGCGAGGTTTTGGCGATTTCACGTACCCCAACAGGCCTTATTCATCCAAAATTAAAGGAATATCAATTAGCTGATTTTTTTCAACCTGAAGAATTAGTCGACGTGGTCAATGGCTATGACGCCTGTTTATTTTGCTTGGGCGTGAGTTCCATCGGAAAATCCGAATCCGAATTCAGGCATTTGACCTATGACCTTACGCTCGGTTTTGCCCATGTGTTAGCCGATGTTAATCCCGCAATGTCTTTCTCCTATATTTCAGGCACGGGTACGGACTCTTCAGAAAAAGGGCGTATCATGTGGGCACGTGTTAAAGGAAAAACGGAAAATGATTTGGGGAAATTGGGCTTCAAAAAGGTCTATGCGTTTCGTCCAGGGTATTTAAGCCCAACCAAAGGCCTGAAAAATACCTTGCCTTATTATGCCTATATTGATTGGCTCTATCCTTTATTCCGAATCCTTGCTCCTGGGGCATTTTCAACTTTGCGTGAATTGGGCTTGGCAATGCTGGAGGCATCCGTTTTTGGGACCAAAAAAGCGCATGTGGAGGTGAGGGATATTCATCGCTTGGCCCAACAAATGAGCCAACGTAAATAGAATTTTACCCGTATTTTGGTTAATTTTACAAGACATTAAATGTAATTCGCGTGAATAAAAAAGTTGTATTAATGATATTAGATGGCTGGGGTATTGCCACCAACCCCAAGGTTTCCGCCATCGACGCCGCTAAAACCCCTTTTGTGGATTCGCTCTACCAGACGTACCCTCATTCCAAATTAGAAGCTTCCGGTTTAGCCGTAGGTCTTCCAGAAGGCCAAATGGGAAACTCCGAAGTAGGACATATGAATTTGGGGGCCGGTCGGGTCGTGTACCAAAACCTTGTTCGCATCAACAAAGCCGTTCAGGAAAATACCTTGGGCCAAGAACCCGAATTAGCCAATGCCTTCGAATATGCCAAGAACCATGGCAAATCCGTTCATTTTATCGGCTTAGTGTCTGATGGGGGAGTGCATGCGCACATTGAGCATTTGAAGTCTTTATTGACTTCCGCTTCTGAAGCGGGTTTACAAGATGTTTTCGTGCATGCTTTTACGGACGGTCGGGATACAGATCCAAAATCCGGTATGGGCTTTATGACGGATTTATACCAACATACCCTTAAAACGGGCACCCAAATCGCCTCTGTCACCGGTCGTTATTTTGCGATGGACCGGGATAATCGCTGGGAGCGCGTGGCACTTGCCTATCATGCGATGGTGGGCGGAGAAGGTACACCTAGCCAGGACGTATTGGCCTCTATTCAAGCGAGTTATGACGCAGGTGTGACAGACGAATTCATTAAGCCAATCATTGTGACAGATGCGACTGGAGCGCCTGTAGGAAAGATTAGCGAAGGAGATGTGGTGATTTGTTTTAATTTTAGAACGGATCGAGGTCGTGAAATTACCCAAGCATTGACACAGAAGGATTTTCATGAGGAGAATATGCACAAAATGAATTTGTACTATTTGACCATGACAGAATATGATAAGGAATTTACGGGTGTGCATGTGATTTTCAATGATTCTAATTTGCCGATGACAATGGGCGAGGTATTGGAAGGCGCTGGTAAAAAACAAATTCGCATTGCCGAGACGGAAAAATATCCGCACGTTACCTTTTTCTTTTCGGGTGGCAGGGAGCTGCCTTTTTTAGG
>CANHCG010000248.1 GCA_947459055.1 Cytophagaceae bacterium
GACAATGCAATCACAGATGCGGATCGTCGTATTATTGGAAATGGTAGCCCAGATTTCTGGGGTTCTTTGACAAATACGTTCAAGTATCACAATTTTGATTTGATGTTAGAATTAGCATATTCATATGGTAATGATGTTATGTTAATGAACTTGCACCCATCTGAAGATCGTCAAGCATTAGCGAATAGCTATTCAACGGTATTGAACGCTTGGACGCCTACAAATCAAAACACGATGATTGCAGAAATTCGTGATACACGTGCTGGTTATGTAACTAACGTGGATACTTGGTGGATTAAAGATGGTTCATTCTTACGTGGAAGAAACTTATTATTAGGTTATACATTCCCAAGCAATGTAGCTAGCAAACTTAAATTAAGCCGCTTACGTGTGTATGGAACTGCTCAAAACTTCTTCTTATTAGTTAAAGAAGCAGGTGTAGTGGGTGATCCTGAAACTACACCATTAAATCAAGGTGGTGGTAACAGTGCATTCTCACAAGGTATGATTTGGCATAATTATCCTAAGCCAACGATTTACATGGTGGGTCTACAAGTTGCATTTTAATTCTAAGGATCATTTAAATTTAAAAATGTCATGAAAACAAAATTAATTTCCAAAATATACAGTATCGCTTTATCAAGCGTAATGCTTTTTGGACTATCCGCTTGTTCCGACTTCTTAACGGAAAAGGCGCCGTCCAACTTAACACCTGATAGTTTCTATACCATTCCAGATCACGCGGAGGCAGCTATTGCATCTGTTTATGCAGATCTACGGTTTATGGGAGGTGGAGCAGGTATTTTCTCGAGTAACTGGCAATTATTAGAAGCTCTAACAGGAACTTCTACCACGGAAACAGCTCAGAATTCAGATTTGAACAACCTTTATGGTTTGGTACATGATGGATATACGGTTCATATTGTCAATTATTGGAGTGGTCTTTATAAGGTAATTGCGCAAGCAAACCAAGTATTAGAAAAAGTACCTTCTATCAAACCAATGGATGAAAAACAAAAAAGTAAAATTTTAGGTGAGGCTCGTTTCTTGCGTGCATCGGCTTATTTTACTGCGGTTCGTTTATGGGGCGATATTCCTTTGATCACGAAACCACAAACTGCTTCTTCTGAAGATTTTCTTCCTGCAAGAGCCTCGACAGAGTCTGTGTATAAATTGATCGTAGACGATTTAGTTGCTGCTGAAGCGGCTGGATTAGATTGGATGGACACACGTGGTCGTGTAGGTACAGCTGCCATCAAGGCGCAATTAGCTGAGGTGTATTTAACAATGGCTGGAGGTACTTTGAATAAAGGTGCTAGTCATTATAAATTGGCTGCGGATAAAGCATTTGAAGTAATTACTTATGCGAATAGCAATCCAACTTCAGTTAATTTATTTAATTCCTATTATGATATCCACCGCGAGGCAACTGAAAACAGATTGGAGCATTTATTTATGATTCAATACAATAACTCAGTAGCAGGTAATCCAATGGAAAATTTCTATCCGAACTTTAAGCCAGTAACTTTTTCTGGTCCAGGAGGAACGGGTTCATCAGTTCCAGTACCAGCTTTCTACAGATCGTATGAAGAGGGTGACTTGAGAACGAAAGATCAAGAAGGATATTTCTACACAAGTTACTTTACGAATGGAAATGGAGCTCCGTTTAGCTTAGGTGCACCTTATGTATTTAAGCATTTCAATCAAACATCTGCTGGAACTTCTGGAGTGGCAGGAACTCGTAATAATAATCTTAATGTTCCTCAAATTCGCTATGCACAAGTCCTTTTGACTTATGCTGAAGCTCAAAACGAAGTAGGTGGACCTACTCAAGCTGCTTACGATGCTTTCAAACGTATTCGTGACCGTGCTAAGTTAACTACGCCTGAATTGGGTACTTATACAGCGGCAACATTTAGAAATGCTGTTTGGAAAGAGCGTTGGCATGAATTATGCTACGAGCAAATCACTTGGTTCGATATGGTGCGTTTGAAAAAAGCGTTCAACCAGAATACAAAAACCTTTGAGGATTTTGTTGGACACACGAACTTAAGTTCAAACCAAAAGTTGCAGGCGAAGCACTTATTGCTTCCTATCCCAACTGCGGAATTGTTAAATAATCCAAAATTAGGCAAGCAAAATACTGGATATTAATCCCACTTGCTTTAATTAGGTATAAATCCCCTTTACATGTTTTTGTAAAGGGGATTTTTTTTATCTTGTCCATTCGAATTATTTCTCTTATTATTTTACGACTATGCGAATTAATGTTCTTGGTATTCTTTTCTTGCTTTCATCCATCTCTCTGGTCGGACAAACGCCATTTTCCGTTGTATATACTTCCGGCCAAGAGGGTCATAAAACCTATCGCATCCCTGCCATCATCAAAAATAAACAAGGACATTTACTTGCCTTCGCCGAAGGTCGGGTGCATGGTTCTGGAGATTTTGGCGATATCAACATTGTCTTGAAAATTTCCCGAGATAAAGGCCGCACCTGGTCAGCCATCAAAACACTCGTTGATTACGACGCCCTCCAAGCAGGTAATCCCACACCTGTCCTCGATGAATCTGACCCGCGCTTTCCCAAAGGTCGAATTTTCTTATTTTACAATACAGGAAATAATCATGAAAACGAAATTCGGGAAGGGAAGGGGCTACGGGAGGTTTGGTACATCACATCGACTGATGGAGGAAAAACATGGTCTACCGCTGTGAACATTACGAGCCAAGTGCATCGGCCCAATCAACCTTCTATTAATCCTGCTTATGCCTTCAAAGAGGATTGGCGGCATTATGCCAATGGCCCCGGCCATGCCATGCAATTCACTCAGGGTTCCCATCAAGGTCGAATCCTCATAGCAGCTAACCACTCCGCAGGCCCTCGCGGAGAACGGGGTTCCGATTATCGTGCTCATACCTTTTTTACCGATGACCACGGGGATACCTTTCAATTAGGAGCATCCATATCGATTCCAGGAAGTAATGAAGCCTCAGCGGCTGAAATATCCGGCGGTAGGCTGCTGATGAATATACGAAACCAACGTGGTGATGTCCGTCAACGTATCGTCGGTCTGAGCGAAAATGGCGGAACTACTTGGCAGGAAACTTATTTTGATTCTCAATTGCCCGATCCTATATGCGAAGGAAGTATTTTGACCATCGGTTCGACCAAAGGAAAAAATATACTGGCCTTCTCTAATGCGGCGGATGTGAAACGAAGGGACCAACTCACCCTGCGTATCTCCTATGATGATGGTAAAACTTGGCCCAAAGCCATGCTCATTGCCAAAGGCAAGACCGAAGAAGAGTCCAAAGAGGATTTTGCCGCCTATTCCGATTTGGTAAAGGTGAATAAAAGATCAGTTGGAATTCTATATGAAAGGAGTAATTATTCTCAAATAGTCTATTCTCAAATTTCCTGGAAACACTGATCGATGTATATTGACGAATTACGTGATTTCTGCTTGAGTCTTCCCGCTGTGGAGGAATGTATGCCTTTTGGGCCGAATCATTTGGTGTTTAAGCATAAATTAAAAATCTTTTTATTAGTCGGCCTGGAAGACCATCCCATTCGCTTTAATGTCAAATGCAATCCCGAAAGAGCCATCGCCCTTCGAGAATCATATCCGGAAAGTATTTTGCCTGGCTATCACATGAACAAAAAACATTGGAATACGGTCTATGTGGATGGGCGTTTGTCAGCTGGTCAATTGCAGGAATTCATTCAGCATTCCTATGATTTAGTCAAAAAATAGGTTCTTCTACGCCATAATTATTTGTTCGTTTTGTATGGGAGTAGATCCACGAATTCATCTAAAGAAATAGGTGACAATAGGTATTTAACCTAAAATTTTCCAAGCATATTTCAGATTTAAAACATGTGAAAATATGTATTTCACATATTTCACATGAAATAATCAA
>CANHCG010000249.1 GCA_947459055.1 Cytophagaceae bacterium
ACTTCTTGGAAATCGGCCACGGTTCCTAAGGAGGCAATTAAGGCTTTCACGTGTTCCTCTGTAATCGCCTCTGTTTTTTCTTGTTCGCGAATGCTCCAGAATTTTTCGGCGATGCGCGCTTCGATGTCGGCAATAATTTCTTTGGAACCTTCAAAAGATTCAAAATAGCTATGAATGGATTGAATGTAGGAATCTAATTGGGCATAGGCATCTTCCTCGATGTGGAAAACGATGCCGGCGATGTTGATGGATAAAGTCTTTTTCATCAGCTGATTGATTATTTTTGAATAGGGTGAATAATTTGTCCGACCGAGGCATGCAAATCATCCCATGTCGCATGTAATTCTGCCAAAAACAATTGGCCCTTTTCGGTTAACACATAATATTTTCGGGGAGGACCGGACACGGACTCCACCCATTTGTAATCTAAAAATCCGGCATTTTTTAACCGAGTTAATAAAGGGTATAAAGTCCCCTCGACGACCATAATCTTTGCAGAAGTTAATTCTTCCAGCATGTTAGACGCGTAAACCTCACCTCGAGAAATGATCTGCAAAATGCAGAATTCGAGAATCCCCTTACGCATTTGAACCTTGGCATTTTCAATATCCATGGATTTATTTGTTTTATTTGACTTTGCAAAAGTATAAAAGGTACTATGTATTACAAAGTACCTTAGAAACTTTTTTTTTGATTTATGGATAAACGGTCAGTAATTTGTGATGAATGAACGCAATCGATGTTTAAAGATGTTTCTTTGCCTTTAGCATTTTACAATCGCGATACGTGGTTGAAAATCGCCTTTTTCGCGGTCAGCGTGATTATGGCGGGATTCTCCTTGTATTTTACGGATGGCTTGGTGTCGAAACTCGAGGAGCGGGAAAAGCAGCAAATCGAGTTATATGCGGAAACGATTCGCTATGTGATGACGAGTGATGAGAATGCGGATATCAATTTCTTTTTTGAGCGCATTAAGAAGATCAATGAAAACAATACCATTCCGGTGATTTGGAAAGATGGAAGTGGGCATTTGAATTCGATTAACATTCCGATGAATGAAAGCCTGCCCACGGAAGATAGGCAGGAAATATTAAAGCTTAAATTACAAGAAATCATCTTGGAGAATAACAAACCTATCGAGATGGACATGGGTTTTCAGAAGGAATACATTTATTATGGCAATTCGAAATTGCTGAAATTGTTGCGTTATTATCCTTTGTCCCAATTAACCGTTGTGCTGATTGTTGGCTTCCTAGGCTACATATTTTTTTCCTATTCTCGTCGGGCGGAACAAAACAAAGTATGGGTAGGTTTGGCCAAAGAAACCGCGCACCAATTGGGCACTCCCCTTTCCTCCCTAACCGCGTGGGTCGAAATTTTGCGTAATGAGCCTCATATTAATCCCGATATTGTCACAGAATTGGGGAAGGACATTCAGCGTTTAGAGACAATCACGACGCGCTTTTCAAACATTGGTTCGACGCCGATTTTAAAAGAAGAGGATTTATTGGAATTAATTTCCGGCTTTTTGAATTATTTAAAAATTCGAATTTCCACCAAAGTACACATCGACATTCAATCAAGTTTGGTGCCAAACCAAATGGCTAATGTGAACAAATACCTCTTCGAGTGGGTGATCGAAAACATCTGTAAAAATGCCGTGGATGCAATGAGTGGCACAGGTGATATTCTCATTCAATTATCTGAGGGAAAAAATAACCAAATAATCATCGACATTAGCGATTCAGGAAAGGGCATATCGGCGAAAAATACTTCCAAAATCTTTTCTCCAGGCTTTAGTACGAAAAAACGGGGTTGGGGTTTAGGTTTGACACTTGCCAAACGCATCGTGGAAAATTACCATGAAGGAAAATTAGTTTTAAAATCCACGGAGGTCAACAAAGGAAGTACCTTCCGAATTTCCTTACCCAAACCGGCCTAAGCATGCAATCTCCCAATGTCGTTTTCGGGTCTGCCTTATTGATCATTTCGATTGGGTATTTGTTGAAATCCTTCGGTTTCATTAAGCCGCATGATGCGAAATCGGTCTCAAAATTTCTCATGCATACCACTTTCCCGGCGCTCGTATTTTCCACGATGATTCAGGTGAAATTATCGGCCGATCTGATTTGGTTGCCTATTATCTGTTTTTTATTTGGCAGCGCCTCGTCGGGCATCGGCTTTTTGATTTTCAAAAAAGAAGCGCCGGAATACCGTGGCATCTTAACCATGGGAAGTTCAGGCTATAATTTAGGTTTATTCGCCTATCCGTTGATTGAGGGAATTTGGGGCTGGCAAGGCTTGACCTATGCGATCATGTTCGATTTAGGCAACTCCTTCATTAATTTCATCGTCAATTATGGCATGGGTACTTATTTGTCGGCCTTACCTAAAAAGGGAAATACGGCCCAACATATTTTCAAACGCATCTTTACCCTTCCCCCCTTCCAAGCGATGCTGATCGGCTTAACCTTTAATTTAGCACATGTACACGTGCCAGATTTGGCTTTTAACATCATCGATACGATTGCCAAAGGCAATAAACCCATGGTCTTACTTTTAATGGGAATTTATTTCAGCGTTCGCTTACCCAAGAAATCGTATATCAAAGTTTTTCAAGTACTAGGTCTGCGCTATTTCTTAGGTTTAACGGTGGGCTTGACGCTATTTTACACCGTGCCTTTTGATGTTGAATTTCGCAATATGATGCTTGTATGTCTTATCTTACCGGCTGGCATGACGCTGATTACCTACGCGGATGAATTAGAATTCGATACGTCAATTGCCGCAGCATTAGTAAATTTTTCTATGCTCATCAGCTTTGCGCTGATGTGGATTTTAGTATGGATTTTCCAAATGGCGCCCATGTAAAGCAAATAAAATTCGGTAATTTTGCCTATTCATCAACAATACGCACATGGTAGTCCCTTATAAAGATCAGTCCAAAGGAAAAAAAGAACAAGTTGCCGACATGTTCAATTCCATTTCCCATAAATATGATTTTTTAAATCATTTGCTCAGCGGAGGTATTGATATCATTTGGCGCAAAAAGGCGATTAATTTATTGAAGAACAAGGGCATTAAAACCATGCTAGACATCGCAACGGGCACGGGAGATTTTGCGATTGAAGCCTTGAAAATCAAACCTGAAAAGATTACGGGAGTAGATATTTCTGAGGGGATGTTGGCCTTTGGGGTTGAGAAAATTAAAAAAATGGGCCTGGAGCACATCATCACCTTACAGAAAGGTGATTCTGAAAAGTTGCCCTTTTCGGATAATAATTTCGATGCGGTCATCGTTAGTTTCGGTGTGAGGAATTTTGAAAATTTAGAAAAAGGGTTGCGAGATATGTTTCGAGTAACGAAACCGGGAGGTTATTGCTTAGTATTAGAATTCTCTAATCCACGTCATTTTCCAATGAAACAATTATATGCCTTTTATTCTAGCTTTATTTTACCCTTGCTCGGTCGATTAATTTCCAAAGATCCGGCAGCTTACACTTATTTACCTGAATCAGTTCAGGCATTTCCAGATGGTCCAGATTTTATTTCCAAATTTGAGGCAGTTGGTTTCCAGTCGGCACAATGGATTCCGATGACCGGAGGAATTTGCTCCATTTACCTAGGTCAAAAAGCAAAAAAATGAGGAGAATCCTTGGCGTGGTTTTCTTGTGTGTTTTTGCGCATCAATCGATGAACGCACAAGATCATTACAAGCGAAAATTCCATGAATTCTATGATGATAAACCAGTCCACTTTGGATTTTTATTTGGATTTGCTTCGTCAAATTATAGGCCGAGTGGAGGAGCCGATACCATTGTTTCCCCACGGAATTTCGGATTTCAGATTGGGGGAATTGTCAACTATGCCTATAACAAGCATTTCGAATTAAAATCGGGCATCAATATTGCTCTTTATGATCG
>CANHCG010000250.1 GCA_947459055.1 Cytophagaceae bacterium
AAAGTGTGGGAAACCTATGATGCCATTGCCCAAACGCAAGATGTCTGCCAGTATTTGAGCCAACAATCAAAAAAGGATAAACCCTTTTTTCTAGTCCTGTCCATCGGTTCGCCACATGATCCCTATCAAACGGCGCCGGAGAAATACCAGCAAATGTATGCAGGCAAAACCTTTCAGTTGAGGGAAAATGTCCCAGCTGCCCTGGCAGAAAAAGTCCAACAAGATTTGCGGGGATATTATGCCCATATGTCAGCCATCGACGATTGCATCGGCATGTTGCGCAAAACCCTTTCCGAACAAGGCCTAGATAAAAATACACTCATCGTTTTTACCGCGGATCATGGGGATTTGCTCGGGTCGCATGGGGCCTGGAACAAGCAACAGGCCTACGACGAAAGTATTCGCGTACCCTTTTTAATTCATTATCCGAAGGCTTTGGGGACCACAGGAAAAAAATCCAAAGCGCTTTTAAATTCGCCGGACATTATGCCAACCTTATTAGGCTTCTCCGGCATAAAAGCCCCTAAATCTGTAGAAGGGAAGGATTTTTCGAAGATTTTGATGGGCCAACAAAAAAATAGCGTGCCTCATACCCTCATATCTTGTGTCCAACCTTTTGGCCAATGGACCCGCGCCAAAGGCGGAAAAGAATACCGGGGACTCATGACCGAGCAATATACTTATGTCCGGGATTTAAAGGGCCCATGGCTCTTGTTTGATCGGGAAAAAGATCCCTTCCAAATGCACAATCTCATTGGCCAAGCCTCCACAGCCGCCATCCAAAGCAAATTAGACCGTGATTTACTAAATGAGTTAAAAATTCGGAAGGATGAATTTTTGCCGGGCCTCGACTATGTGAAAAAGTGGAACTATGTCATCGATGCCACGGAGACCGTTCCTTATGTGAAAATTAATTACCAAGGACTACCGATTCAGGATTCATCCTCTGGCTATCCTACCCAAAAACCGAAACCATGATGTTAAAATCGAATTTTCGTTGGCTTTTTTTTGCCTTTGTTTCCGGCCTATGTATAACTACGCTGAATCTTGCCCAGGCGCAATCTAAAAAGCCCAATATTATTTTCATTCTCACCGACGACCAGCGTTCAGACGCCCTCGGATTTGCGGGCAATAAAATCATTCAAACCCCTGAAATGGACCGACTGGCCCGCGAAGGGATTTACTTCAAAAATGCCTTTGTAACGACGCCCATTTGTGCCGCAAGTCGGGCGAGTATTTTAACCGGCATGTATGAAAGGACGCATTTATATACGTTCCAACAAGGCAACCTCAAACAACCCTACGCCGATCAATCCTACCCTGTTTTGCTCAAACAGCAAGGCTATTATACAGGTTTTTTCGGGAAATTCGGGGTGGAATATCCTTATTTTAAGCAGATGTTTGACCAAGGCGAAAACTACGATCGAAACACTAAATACAAAGATCATCGTGGCTATTTCTACAAAACCCTAGGCAAAGACACCGTGCATTTAACGCGCTATACGGCACAAAAGGCCATGGATTTTATTGAGGCTGCTCCGCAGGATAAGCCCTTTTGTTTGTCCTTAAGCTTCAGCGCACCCCATGCGCACGACCCAGCGGTGGATCAGTACTATTGGCAACCCGAGGTAGACCAACTTTACCAAGACATCACCATTCCTCCACCGATTATGGCAAGTGATGCCGATTTTATGGCGCAGCCGGAATATGTGCGCAACGGCGAAAATCACACACGCTGGCGCTGGCGGTTCGATACCCCAGAAAAATACCAAAAAAGTGTCAAAGGCTATTATCGCATGATTTCGGGAATCGATTTGGAGATCGGAAAGATTCGAAAACTGCTCGCGCAAAAGGGCCTGGATAAAAATACAATCATAATCTTTTTAGGGGACAATGGTTATTTTTTGGGGGAGCGGCAGTTTGCCGACAAATGGCTCATGTATGACCGTTCGCTTCGAGTGCCCATGATGATTTACGATCCGCGGAGACAGGGGCATCGGGTAGTGGAGGATGAGGTGTTGAACATCGACATCGCCCCTACGATTTTCGGATTTGCCGGCTTGAAACCCGCCCTGGGCTGGCAAGGACTTAATTTATCTGCTTATACGCTGGCGAAATCTCCAGCCAAAACACGAACCGAATTTCTCTGTGAGCATTTATGGAAGGTGGATATCATCGCAGCGAGCGAGGGCTATCGGACGAAAAAATGGAAGTATTTCCGTTACCGGGAGGATATGGCGCATGAGGAATTGTATGATTTGAGCAAGGATCCTTTGGAGAAAAATAATCTAGCCGGCAATGCAAAATATGCCCCCGTGTTAACGAATATGCGAGGAAAAATGGAACGAAAAATCCAAGATTTAGAAACAAAGCGGGCTAAATAGGTTTTTTCAACGGAAGGATTAATTAATAATTTGGTTATTTCGGATGCCAATTAAATGATTAATTTTAATCCACTAAACTATATCATCTATGAAAATGCGTTTATTCATTGGCCTTTATTTCGGTCTAATCTTGACTCTATCGGCCCAAAAAATGTCACCGATCGTTTCCCTACCCAATGGTTGGAAACTCAGTTCCGCCGGAAAATCCTTCGCTTTAGGCGATTTGCCTTTAAATATAGCGGTGAGTAATTCAAAGAAATTTGTCGCGGTAACTAATAACGGCGTGAGTGCACACAGCATTATGTTGATCGATGTCAAATCTGAGCGTGTCGTGGACTCTGTCTTAATACCGAAAGCTTGGTACGGGCTAACCTTTAGCTCAACGGATCAATTTTTATATGCCGCTGCCGGACATGACAACAAAATTGTCAAATATGAAATTGCGCAAAACAAAATGGTCAAAAAAAGCGAAATTATTTTAGGCGCTGTATGGCCAAATCGAATCGCACCTGCTGGGTTAACCTTTGACGCAAAACGACAAAAACTATATGTGGTGACGCGGGATAATCGGGCCTTATATATGATCGATGCGAAAACAGAAAAGATTGAAAAACAATTTGGCTTGGACGGTGAAGCGTATATGAGTGTGATGAGTACTGACGCCAAAGAATTATATATTTCGTGTTGGGGTTGTGATCAAGTATTGGTTTTTGATTTGGAGAAACAGGTATGGAAAAGCTCCATTAAGGTGGGGGATAATCCAAATGAGCTTTTGCTGAGCCCGAATGGCCAACAGCTTTACGTGTGTAACTCAAACGATAACACGGTTTCCGTGATTCACGTAAAGACTAAAAAAGTAATCGAAACCTTAGACGTGGCTTTATACCCAAATTCACCCTCAGGTTCTACCACCAATGGCTTAGCCTTGGATCCAATTAAAAAGACCTTGTATATCGCGAATGCGGATAATAATTGTTTGGCAGTTTTTGATGTGGCCACGCCTGGAAAAAGTGCATCCAAAGGCTTTATTCCTGTCGGTTGGTTTCCGACCCATGTCAAATTTATAAATAATAAAATTTGGGTTAGTAATGGTAAGGGCAATACGTCCTTAGCTAATCCTTACGGACCTCGTCCAATCAAAAATGGCGAAGAAGTGATTTTGCACGGGGCGGATGTCAATGCGCCGAAAGAGGTACAATACATCGGATCGATGTTCAAAGGTTCGATGAGCGTGATTCCTTCTCCTACCCCGAAAGATCTTCAAGGCTATACCAAAGCCGTATATCGAAATACGCCTTATTCACCCAATAAATCAGAGGTGGCAGATAAGGAGGCGCCAGGATTTCCGATTCCGATGAAGGTGGGGCAAAAATCACCTATTAAATATGTCTTTTATGTGATCAAGGAGAACAGAACGTATGACCAGGTTTTGTCTGACGTGAAGGGCGGAAATGGGGATACGACTTTATTGTTATTTGGAAGGAAATATACGCCGAACCAACATGCCATTGCCGAAAAATTCGTCTT
>CANHCG010000251.1 GCA_947459055.1 Cytophagaceae bacterium
ATCGAAATACCTGAATTTTGTTGGCTTAAAAAACCTGTGGAATTACCATTAATTCCCCTTGAGACTAAACCAGCTCCTATAGAATTTCAAAAACTCCGTTTTGAAGATATTCAGTTTGAGAATAATAAGGAAGAATTGCCTTTTGTGACGCCGGCCTGCTTATTGGATTTAGTCTCTTATTTATTTCAAAATCCAAATAAATCCATTGAAATTCATGGGCATACGGATGAAGTGGGAAATGCGCAGGCAAATTTATCCCTATCTGAAAGAAGGGCCAATTCGGTCAAAAAATACCTAGTTGACCAAGGAATTACTGGTGATCGGATCAAAACGATTGCGTTTGGCAATAGTAAGCCAAAAATTCGGTCGAATACGACAGAAGCGCGAAAAATCAATCGTCGGATCGAGATTATTTTACCTTAGCGCGCTTTTTTCGCTTCTTTTTTCTAGGCTTTTTCTTGATTTTTTTCAGAGGTTTTGGATGTTCAGAAACCGCTATCGAATCCCGCATCGCCCAAGCTTTTGTTAGAGAATCGCTCAACTCAGCGTCAGAAACTAATTGAATACGCACGGAAGATACCCCATAACTCACTAAACCAATCTCTTTTGCGGCCGCTAAGGAAATATCAATCACGGCACCCCTTCGATAAGGTCCTCGGTCATTCACACGGACATAGGTCGATTTTTTCGTTTTGGGAAAATAAACTTTTACCCAAGCGCCCATCGGGAAATATTTATGCGCCGCCGTGAATTTGTAGGGATGATAAACTTCTCCACTATAGGTTTTTCCACCCCAAAAGCGACTGTGGTAAAAGGTCGCATTGCCTTTTTGTTCCTGGCAATAAGCCGGCCTTAGAAGAACGATAAAAAAGAAAAGAAGAAGGCCTTGAAAGCTAATCTGTTTTTTTAGCATGGGCACAAAGGTAGGCCTTTGGGGCCTAAAACAAAAAAAGCCCTCCCGAAGGAAGGCTTTTTTAAAGAATTTTAACAAGGCTTAGCGCTTTGAAATATCAACAAACGCGCGCTCTGTAGCGCCTGTGTAAATTTGACGAGGACGACCGATAGGCTCCTTGTTGGTACGCATTTCTTTCCATTGAGCGATCCAACCTGGCAAACGTCCGATGGCGAACATAACGGTAAACATATTCGTTGGGATACCTAATGCCCGGTAAATAATCCCTGAATAGAAATCCACGTTTGGATATAATTTACGCGCCACGAAATAATCATCATGAAGTGCTGCCTCCTCTAAATGCTGAGCGATCGATAAAACAGGATCATTCACGCCTAAAGCTTTCAAAACATCATCTGCCGCCACTTTAATGATTTTAGCCCGCGGATCAAAGTTTTTATACACCCGGTGACCAAAGCCCATCAAGCGGAAGCCTGAATTTTTATCTTTAGCCATCGATACATATTTTTCAGTATCCCCGCCATCAGCTTTAATCGCCTCAAGCATTTCGATTACTTCTTGATTTGCCCCCCCGTGCAATGGACCCCAAAGCGCATTAATACCTGCCGAAATGGAAGCAAAAATATTTGCGTGGGAAGAACCAACTAAACGAACGGTCGACGTAGAACAGTTTTGCTCATGGTCAGCATGTAAAATCAATAATTTGTTCAAGGCCTTGGATACAATCGGATCAGCTACATAGCCATCTCCTTTTTTACCAAACATGAGCGAAAGGAAGCTTGAGCAATAATCTAAACTTGCATCCACCTGATTTACTGACTCACCCAAGGATTTTTTGTAATGCCAAGTTGCCATAACAGGCAAGGTAGCTAACAAACGAAATATATTTTTTTCATCATCTCCAGCCTCATCGGTTGAATGAAACGCAGACATCGCACCTACCACAGCCGCCAAAACACACATCGGATGCGTGCTTGCAGGAAAGGCATTGGCGATGGCCAATAATTCCTCATTAACAACAGTGTAAGATTGAATTTGTGTTTCAAAATCTACTAACTGGGCTGCTGTAGGAAGTTCGCCATGGATCAACAAATAAGCTACTTCAATAAAAGTCGCCTGATCTGCTAATTCTTCAATGCTATATCCCCGATAACGAAGAATTCCTTCCTCCCCATCTAAATAGGTAATCGCACTTTTCGTAGCTCCTGTGTTTTTAAAGCCCGGATCATAGGTAACAAAACCTGATAAATCACGTAGTTTTGCAATGTCAATGGCCTTTTCGTTTTCTGTTCCTTCTAAAGTAGGTAACTCAAATGATTTTCCATCTAAATTAATAACCGCTGTTTGAGACATAATGTAATGATATAATGACCTTATGGTTTAAAATAGTAGCACAGGTTAGTACTGATACCGCTATTCGAACTACTAATATAATATGTTATTTTCAAAGGTTAATTACCTTTATGAATCCAATAAAAATAAATTCATTTAACACAATTTTTTCTTAAGATATTTCAAAAAAATACGCGTTTTATGGCCAACATCTCTGATTTACTCCAAACCTATTCCTTTAGTTCGAAAGATCGCTTTCTTGCTTATGTCCAAATTGACACCCAATCAGACCCTAGTTCAGAGACAAGTCCCACAACAGAAAAACAAAAAGATTTAGGAATTGTTTTGGTAAAAGAATTACAAGTCTTAGGAATTTCAAATGCTCATATAGATGCACATGGTTATGTATATGCGCATTTGCCGAGTAATGTCTCGCATGATGTGCCTGGCCTTTGCTTTTGTGCACATATGGATACCTCGCCGGATTGTTCCGGAGCGGCTGTTAAACCCCTCGTTCATCTAAATTACCAAGGACATGATATCGTATTGCCTGATGATTCCTCCGTGGTCATTCGCATGGATGAACATCCGGATTTAGCCGAACAAATCGGAAATGACATCATCACCGCCAGCGGATTAACGCTTTTAGGCGCAGATAATAAGGCCGGCGTGGCCGAAATCATGGATGCTGTGGCGTTTTGGATCGAACATCCAGGCGTTCCCCACGGCCCTATATCGATTGTGTTTACACCCGATGAGGAAGTGGGGCGCGGCACGGATCACATCGATATTGGAAAAATAAATGCCCAATACGGCTATACGCTTGACGGAGAAAAACGTGGACATCTCGAAAATGAAACTTTTTCAGCGGATGGATTTCAAATTCATATTGAAGGGGTATCCCAACATCCAGGATTTGCCAAAGGACGCATGGAAAGTGCCATCAAAATCGCCAGCGAAATCGTACAGGCCTTACCTAAGGACCGACTTTCTCCCGAATCCACCGAAGGCATGGAAGGATTTATCCATCCGGTTCAAATCCAAGGAAGCGTAGAGTCAGCTCAAATTGATTTTATATTACGCGATTTTAAGACCGAAAAATTAGTCGAGTATGGGGATTTTTTAAAAAAATTAACCGGAAATATCCTACGAAACTACCCCCATAGCAGTGCCTCTTTTAAACAAACGGAGCAGTACCGCAACATGTATGAAATTTTAAAAGATCACCCCCAATGCATGGAATTAGCCATGAAGGCGATGAAAATGGCAGGCTTAGAACCTGAAACAACTAGCATTCGAGGAGGCACAGATGGCTCCCGACTCACGTTTATGGGTCTACCTTGTCCGAATATCTTCGCCGGCGAACATGCCTTTCATTCCAAACAGGAATGGGTTTCAATACAGGATATGCAAAAAGCCACAGAGACCGTGATCTATTTGGCGTATTTGTTTACCAAAGAACAAGGTCAATAAAACCTTTAATGATCACCCAAAAGGGTAAAAATCTTAATTGGAATACATTGTTAAAATAAAAAGGCGCTATAAAAGCGCCTTTTTTTATTCCCACTCGATCGTTGCCGGCGGTTTCGACGAAATGTCATACACCACGCGATTCACGCCTTTGACCTTATTGATAATTTCATTCGATATGCGACC
>CANHCG010000252.1 GCA_947459055.1 Cytophagaceae bacterium
GCGATGGGATTACTGGCCTATCCATCAAACTCAAAAAACGCGGTTTCATCGAAGCAATCACCTTTGAATACCTGAATACGTCCAATCAAGGCCGATATGTTTCAGAAATTGCAAGGGCATTAGGGTTAAAAGATCGACATTTGAATGAATTGGAGGGATATTTTAATAATAGCAGAGGCGGTTGGAAATACATGGGCAAAGGAATCGGAACACCGCTCATCGTCATCGACAACGAAAGTACGCAGGGGGGGACTTTTAATTTTTCCCGCAATGCCAATGAATCTTTTTACATCGGTATTCGAGGCTCCTTGCCGAACCAATTAACCTGGCAAATCCGCGCCTCGCAATCCTATCATGGCTATATCATTGGGAGTGCTTGGTACAATCAATACGTTTCCTACATTCCCCAATTTTCGGCGGCCCTTTCTTTAGGCAAGCAAATCGGGGAAAAGCTTAGCTTTCAAGCCCAAATCGGATACGACCAAGGCGAACGAATCAATAATACTTTGGGCATGAATTTAGGTTTCAAATACCAGTTTCATTAACATCAGTCCAATTTATATTTGTAGATTTGTGCCCAATGATTCTACGCACCGAAAATCTTGTGAAAAAATATGGCCAGCGACTGGTCAATGACCACATATCCTATCAAGTGGCCCAAGGTGAAATCGTAGGGCTATTAGGGCCCAACGGTGCCGGAAAAACAACCTCCTTTTACATCGCCACCGGCCTCGTAAAACCCAATGAGGGCAAAGTCTTTTTGGATGATCTCGATGTCACCAACCTCCCCATGTACAAACGCGCGCGCCTCGGAATCGGCTATTTAGCCCAAGAAGCGAGTGTTTTTAGAACCCTGTCTGTCGAAGAGAATATACTCGCGGTACTCGAAATGACCGAGCTCAGCAAGGCCGAACAGAAAGAAAAAACTGAAAGTCTCCTCGAAGAATTTTCGCTGACCCATGTGCGGAAAAGTTTGGGACAAGTGTTATCGGGAGGGGAACGTAGGCGGACGGAAATCGCCCGAGCACTGGCCGTTGACCCGAAATTCATTCTCCTCGACGAACCCTTTGCCGGCGTGGATCCCATCGCCGTCGAAGAAATTCAAAGCATCGTGGCCAAATTGAAATACCGAAATATCGGAATTCTAATCACGGATCACAATGTGGACGAAACGCTTTCCATCACCGACCGCGCCTATTTACTCTTCGAAGGTAAAATTCTTAAAGCCGGTACGCCGCAAGAATTGGCAGACGATGAACAAGTGCGTCGATTATACCTAGGTAAAAACTTTGAGCTGCGGAAGAAAAAATGAAAAAAGAAACCTTAGCCATTCACGCCACCCATATTCAGGATGAAACGGCGAATTCCGTGGCAACTCCCATTTTTTTAACGACGACTTTTGAACGTTCCGCCGATGGATCCTATCCCAAAGGCCATATGTATTCCCGCAATTCCAACCCAAATCGCGATGCCCTCGAAAAAGGCCTCGCGGCCTTGGAAGGTGGTGCACGCGCCTTTGCCTTTGGTTCCGGTTTAGCGGCCGTTTCAGCCGTTTTTCAATGCCTTTCGAAAGGCGATCACATCCTCATGCCGGAGGTCGGCTATTATGCCAGCTATAAACTGGCCGAAGAAATCATGGGACCCTGGGGCTTGGAAGTAAGCCAAGTGGACATGAGCTCGCTCCCCGCCATCGAAGCAGCAATAAAACCAAATACGCGTTTGATTTGGGTAGAAACACCTGCGAATCCGCTCTTAAGTCTATCCGATATTGAGGCCATCGCGACCCTCGCTCATGGACGAGGCATACGGGTGGGAGTTGATAATACCATTGCCACGCCAATTTTCCAGAATCCTTTGGCCCTCGGGGCGGATATCGTCATGCATGCGACGACCAAATACATCGGCGGACACTCGGATGTCTTGGGCGGAGCGATCGTGGTCAAGGAAAATGATGCTTGGTCTGAGCGAATCCAACGGGTTCAAATCCTGATGGGCGCCACTCAAAATCCATTAGACTGTTATTTACTGGCCCGCGGCCTGAAAACCTTGCCTATACGCATGCGTGAACAAGCGACAAGCGCCTTAGATTTAGCCAAAAAATTAGAAAACCACCCGCAAATCGCGCAGGTGCATTATCCGGGACTTCCTTCCCATCCGCAATATGCCTTAGCTATGAAGCAAATGCCGATGGGTCAAAGTGCCATGATTTCCATTCAAATTCAAGGCGATGAAACCCGCGCGCGCCAAGTCGCGAATGCGCTCACGCTTTTTACACAAGCCACGAGTTTAGGAGGGGTAGAAAGTTTGGTGGAACATCGTCGGTCCATCGAAGGACCAACTAGCACAACACCGGGCAATTTATTGCGTTTATCGATCGGATTGGAGCATGTGGATGATTTGTGGGCGGATCTCCAACAAGCGCTTCAGTCCTAAAAAATCAAGTACATGATCATTTTCAAAGGAGCCCTTTTTTCTCTCCTTTTTTGGCTATTTTTGACCCATGATTCAACCCAAGAAAAACTGGATTCCTATTCCTATTCCTGCTACTGAAAAAGTGCAAGCATTAGGGGAGGCATTGCAGGTGACCAAGAACCCATATTTTTTGCAATTACTCGTTTCGCGCGGGATTGAGACTTTTGATCAGGCCAAAGCCTTCATGCTTCCTTCGCTCGAAAAATTGCATGATCCCTTTCTGATGAAGGATATGGACGTCGCGGTAGAACGATTGGGACTCGCGCTGGAAAATGGGGAAAAAATTCTAATTTATGGGGATTATGACGTAGATGGAACTACTTCGGTAGCGCTCGTATATGGTTATCTCGCGGAGATGTTAGGGGCGGATTGTGATTATTACATTCCGGATCGCTATTCGGAGGGTTATGGAGTATCCCAAGCGGGGGTTCAGTTCGCGGCAGACAATGGCTACAGTTTGATTATTTCCTTGGATTGTGGGATTAAGGCCCATGAAAAAGTGGCCTGGTGCCATGAACAGGGGATTGATTTTATCGTGTGTGATCACCATTTACCGGAGGAAACCTTGCCACAAGCCTTGGCGGTTTTGGATCCTAAGCGGGCCGATTGCCCTTATCCCTTCAAAGAATTGACAGGTTGTGGGGTGGGTTTTAAATTACTCTGTGCGTTTGCTCAGGCGAATGACTTGGAGATGGAACCCTTATGGGACCGCTTGGATTTATTGGCATGCTCGATTGCGGCAGATATGGTGCCTATTTTGGATGAAAATCGAGTATTGGCTTATTGGGGGCTACAAAAATTAGGTACGAGTCCGAGTCCGGGATTGGATTATTTATTGCAAAAAGCGAGCAAAAAAGCGCCCATTCAGATTTCAGATATCGTATTTTCGATTTCACCGATTATCAATGCGGCCGGTCGGATGGACCATGCGCATGGGGCGGTAAAGTTATTGTTGGCCAGCGATTTAACGGAGGCTCAAATGATGGCAGAGAGCGTGATTCAGCAAAACCTAGATCGAAGGGTGGTAGAAAAGGAGATTGTCCAACAAGCCCTTGCCATGTTTTCCGAAAATATCTTTTTACAAAAGGCCAAAAGTACGGTGTTATTTCAAGCGGGTTGGCACAAAGGTGTCGTTGGAATTGTCGCTAGTAAAATCCAAGAAGTTTATTTTAGGCCCACAATTATCTTAACGGAATCCCATGGCCAAATTGTCGGTTCGGCGCGGTCAGTCAAAGGTTTTGATATTCACCGGGCGCTTGAACAAAGCGCGGATTTACTTGAACAATTTGGTGGCCATACCCATGCGGCAGGATTGCATCTGAAACCCGAAAATTTAGAGGCATTCATTGCTCGATTTGAGGAATTGGTACAGGCAGGCATTCCGGATGGAAAAATTAAGGCAGATTTGCCTATTGA
>CANHCG010000253.1 GCA_947459055.1 Cytophagaceae bacterium
ATCCTAAATCCAGATGCCAAAATCGTGTTCATTACCCCGATGCAACGGGTGGATTTTGTTTATATTAAAAATTTCAAAAACAATGCATATGGTTCATATAAACCTAAAAATGGACAAAATTTAGAAGATTTTGCGAATGCGATTGTAAAGATTGCTCAATATGAAAATTGTCCCGTAGTCGATCTATATCACATGAAATCTTTGGCACATAAAAAGCTCGTCAAATTTAAGCGTTTGAAGGATCCTGCCACGGGGGCCTATCGAAATTTTAGCTATCCGGATTTTATCGATGTACCCTTTAATCCTGTCACCGACGAATATCCCTATCCTATCGAATCCATCGCGATGACTTATGATGGCCTTCATCCTTCGGATGCGGGCAATACGGAAATTTCGAATGCCTTGGTTAAAATTCTGAAACGTTTTTAGCGGATTTGGTAATTGCTAAATAATACCTCGATAGTCCCTTTCTTTTTGATTTTGGATGGGTCTTCAGCTTGGCTATAGCGATTGATATCCGTGGCGAGGCCTTTTGGAATTTTAAACTTTTTCACCTCCACGGTGACAAGCATGCGGTCAGGAAGTCCTTTGCTGGCGGAGTTGCCATAAAAATAATCGCTGACGAGGGTACCGTTGGTCCGCGTAGTAACTTGGGATTTCAGGATGAGAAGTCGGGCGGCATCAACCCATAATTTGGCGAGCACTAAATCCCCTTCATTGTCTAAGGGCAAAAGGGTAATTATTTCTGTATCCCGACCTTGGAGATTTTCTGTACCAGTGGCAATAGCAGTGAATTTTTCCTCCTGTCCAAATAATTTGGGCAATTCTGAAAAGCCATTTTTCGGTAAAATGGATATGCCGGCCGCTTGAATTTGGAAATTGCTAGGATAAGTAAATGACACTTTTGCCTTCACGGGAAGAATCCGAATGAGGGGAATGTTAGGTTTGATGGTCGCTTGTACCTCGTAGGATTTAACCGTTTGGAACTTTTTGACAAGTTTCATAAAAAGAGCGGTAGGCTCTTCTGCCCGCAGGCCAAAGGATAACAAGATAAAAGCTAGGATTAAACGCATATTACACAGTGATATCTTTTCGGTGAAAAGTGAATAGGGAAATGCCGATCAGGAGCAAATTGTGTCCCAATAGTATATAGATTGATTTTTGAATTGATTCCCAAGGCAACGGATCCTCGAAAAATGAACGCCAGGAAGCCATGTGGGTTGTAAACAAATAAGGACGAATGGGGTCAAAAATGGGGACATCCAGTGTGCCGATGATGGTAAATAATAGGATAATTGCCATGGTACTCACAATTGGCCCAATTGAATTATCCGAAAAACAAGATAGCGTAATCGATAAAGAACTAACGGTTAGGAGCGCCAAAAATGCCACGCAAAACCCACCCGCATAACGCCAATTCACATCATTGGCTTGCAAAATCACTAATCCATCTGAATTCAAGACCATTAAATCGCCGATGCCAAAGAGCCATTGGCCCACAATGACCGCTAAAAAGCCAAGCCAAAGAACAATCAACAATGTGTAGATTCCACCGGCAAGGAATTTGGAAAGCAATAATTGGGTTCTGGAAATCGGTTTACTGACTAGGAGTCGTAAGGTTCCCATCGCCGCTTCGCCGGAAATTAAGTCGCCTGTAACTAGGGCAACGAGAAGGGGAATGTGCACGATCAGCATTTGGAGTACGATAAATGCCACCAGATTCCCATTCAATAAATTACCTTCAAAGCGCAAAGTTTGTTCAAAAGATGAGGTTACGAAGGAAATCATCGACATCCCATCGGCCTTCAGAGCGAACAGAATAATACCTACCAAGCCCGTGATGGCCGCTAAGCCCAAATAGCTGCGGGGTTTCAGCGCTATTTTGATTAATTCATTCCGAGTGCTGCGTAGAAAGATCATGCTTGGAGTAAGTTAATAAAATAATCTTCAAGCTTGCGCTTGGTTTCTACCGAATAGACCGGAATTCCGGCGGTTACCAGCGCCTGATTAAAAGCGGGAATGTCTGATTTGGCCATACTAACTTCAAATCCATCCAACCCTAATTTTTTAAATTGACTCGCTTTCTGGAATGCCTGTACAAGCGCAAAAGCTGGCGCCAGATAGCTTTCGTCGGTTTGCACGCGGATGACTTGTTCTTGTTCGTTCAGAAGTTCTTGAACACATCCTTCCACGATATTTTTCCCTTGGTGAATGATGACCATGCGATTACACAAAATCTCGACTTCAGCCAGATTATGGGATGAAAAAACAATGGTTTTATGTTGTTCGGTTTTTAGACGGAGGATTAAATTCCGCATATCGATAATCCCTTGTGGGTCCAAACCTGTGGTGGGTTCATCTAGGACAATGAGGTCAGGATTATGTAAAAGTGTTTGTGCGATGCCTAGGCGCTGGCGCATGCCGTGGGAAAATCCGCCAACTTGGTCTTTTTCGCGGCCTTGTAAACCCACGAATTCCAACATTTCGTAAATTTCTTTTTTGGTGGAAGGTTTACCAGAAATATTTGCAAATAAATCCAAATTTCGATAGGCCGAAAGGAATTTATAGAAATCAGGTTTTTCGATTAAACAGCCCACGCGAGCTAAAATTGCCGACCTTTCCTTCCGAATGTCTTTTCCAAATAAGTGAATGTCTCCTTGGTCAGGTTTGATTAAGGATAACATACAACGCATGGTGGTACTTTTACCTGCCCCATTGGGCCCTAGAAATCCATAGACATCGCCTTGCTGGACCTCTAAACTTAGGTCCTTGACCGCTTCGAAATTTCCGAAACGTTTCGCCAAATGACGGATGGATATGATAGAATTAGGCATGTGGTATTAACAAAAGCGTACTAGTGTAACGGCAAATAAAATTAATTGTTTCGTTGGACTATTATTTTTTATAATTTTAGGCTGCATCCAACCTAAACAGTCTATGAAATTTCTACTCAGTCTTGTCTTTACTTTTTATAGTAGTTTTTTACTGTTGGCCCAAAGCCCGAAGGTATTGGTAGTCACCGCGCACCCTGACGATGAAACAGGTTTCTCTGTCACCATGTTTAAAATTACGCATGAATTAAAGGGCATTGTGGATATGGCTGTTATGACTGATGGGGGTGGTGGATTTGCGGATTCGCAAATAGGTGCGCTGTACTATGGATTGAATTTAACAGATTCCGTAACGGCGCGTAATCATTTGCCTTTGATTCGTAAACAAGAGATATTGAATGCAGGAAAAATTATGGGCGTTCGGAATATGTATTTCATGGAACAACCAGACGACTGGTATACGCTCGATATCAAGCCCTATATTTCTGGGAAGAATTGGGATATACCGATGGTCCAACGAAAAATGGATCGCATCCTCGCCGATCAAAATTATGATTTTATCATCACGATGTTGCCACATGCAGGCCAACATGGCCACCACAAAACCTCCGTCATGATGGCTTTGCGTGCCGTGCAACGCTATTCTGGACCTAAAAAGCCGATTATTTTAGCCGGTAGCCCGATGAGCCTTAGCAGTAAACCCATGGAATTTACGATGCTAGACGGTTTTCCAGAAACAAAAATCAAGGAAGGAGCACCTCAATTTACGCTGAATCGTGCATTTAAATTAAAGGAAAATGATAAGGTGAGTTATAAGATTGTTGCAGATTGGGTAATTGCCGAATACAAATCACAAGGTGCCATTCAAGAAAATGGAATTCATAAAACAGATTTTGAGGTCTATCGCTATTATGACCTAAATGATGTGAATGGAATTGCTAAGGCGAAGGCTTTATTTGACCAATTAGCCAAGTCAGGTTTTGCCGCACCAGAGACAAAATAGCATACAATCGTTTGAAATGATAAAAAAAAGCCCCACAAA
>CANHCG010000254.1 GCA_947459055.1 Cytophagaceae bacterium
GACTCAGGTCCTGTCACGTGTATTTTTTGAGGATCCCAAGTAAAATCAAAAGCCTCCCGAATGGAATGCAAATAAAAGGCTAATTCAATGCCCGATTGGTATTCAAATACATTGTTGATTTGTAAGGTGTAATCCTTGAAAAGGACTACAAAAGCTTGATTTTTAAATAGTTGAATGGCTAATTGTTGGGATTTGTTAGAATTATTTTTCTCTAACATCGTTCCCATCACATGCTGATATTCGACAGTGGCCAATGGAAAATGAATCGCTAAATAATCTTTCCATGCACTAGCCACTAAAAACACCAAATTAGATTTTAAATACTTAATTTCTTGCACGTGTACCTCGTTGCCTATTAGCGCATTTTCACCCAAAGCCTTTTCCAAAAAACCAATTCGATACATCGGGACATCATATTCCGCAGGTAATAACAAAAACAAGCTATGGATGATTTCAACACGTATTTGTTTAATCTGTGATTTTTTAATCTGTTGCTTTTCCCAAAATAGAGAAACAGTTTTAGCAGGAGCGCTCCATGCCAAGGAGGCTATCATGGATTGCTGTTCATCCAATAAAACGATTCCCGCCTCACTTATTTGTAGAAGTAAGGCATCCGAATGTGCTAAGGTTTCGTTTTGAGCCATGGGATCAATTAATTACTCTTTGCCCGAAATTGCAAAAAAAATATGGGAATGGAATCATAATTAAGTAATTTTGCGCCTTATTTAATCAAGTTTACTATGTTGCAGGTATCCAATGTCTCCCTTCGTTTTGGGAAAAGAGTTTTGTTTGAAGAAGTAAACATCAAGTTTACTGAGGGAAATTGTTATGGCTTAATTGGTGCCAATGGGGCGGGGAAGTCCACATTTCTAAAAATATTATCTGGGGAATTAGAGTCTCAAACAGGTAGCATCAGCATGAATCCTGGCGAGCGAATGTCGATTTTAAAACAAAATCACTTCGAGTTTGAAGATACCCAAGTGCTTCAAACCGTAATCATGGGAAATAAGCGCCTTTATGACATCATGTTAGAGAAAGACGCCATTTACATGAAAGAGGATTTTACGGAGGAAGATGGCAATAAAGCAGCGGATTTAGAGGCAGAATTTGCCGAGTTAAACGGTTGGGAAGCCGAATCCGAAGCCGGATCGCTTTTGAGTGGATTGGGAATTAAGGAGGATTTGCATTTTCAATTGCTAAAGGATTTAAATGGATCTGATAAAGTAAAAGTTCTATTAGCCCAAGCACTTTTCGGAAATCCAGATATTTTATTGCTGGATGAGCCTACGAACAACTTAGATATCGATTCCATCCTTTGGTTGGAAGGCTATTTAATGAACTTTAAAAATACAGTCATTGTCGTTTCCCACGATCGTCACTTCTTGGATAATGTATGTACGCACATTGCCGATTTAGATTTTGGCAAAATCCAATTGTACGGAGGTACCTATACGTTTTGGTATGAATCGTCTCAATTAGCGACGCGTCAACGTTCAGATCAAAACAAAAAAACCGAGGAAAAACGTAAAGAATTGGAAGAATTTATTCGTCGATTCTCTGCGAATGTGGCGAAATCCAAACAAGCAACCTCTCGTCAAAAAATGTTGGATAAATTGCAAGTGGATGATATTAAACCCTCATCTCGTAAATATCCATTCATTAATTTCAAACCAGAGCGGGAGGCGGGCGATCAATTGTTAAGTGTGGAAAATTTATCCGCCACCACGGATGATGGGACACCCTTATTTACTAACCTCTCATTTACGATCAATAAAGGGGATAAGGTGGCTTTTTTAGCGAAGGATTCCCTAGCCATGACCGCCTTGTTCGATATTCTTTCCGGTGTATCAAAACAAAAATCTGGAGAATTTAAATGGGGCGTAACAACGACTCAAACTTATTTACCCAATGATAATGCAAGTTATTTTAAAGATGATTCCTTGAATTTGGTGGATTGGTTACGTCAATATTCCGTAGAAAAAGACGAAAGTTTCATTCGCGGTTTCTTGGGACGTATGTTGTTCTCAGGTGATGAGGCCTTAAAAAAATCGACGGTGATTTCTGGAGGAGAAAAGCAACGCTGTATGTTTTCTCGTATGATGCTTTCGGGTGCGAATGTGTTGATTTTTGATGAACCGACCAACCACCTAGACCTAGAATCCATTACTGCTTTAAATAATGGTATGATTGAATTCACGGGTACGATTTTGTTTACGTGCCATGATCACCAATTGACCAATACAGTGGCTAACCGCGTCATCGAATTAGGTTCTAAATCGCATCTAGATAAATTAATGACCTATGACGAATTCATTACAGATTCGGCTGTGAAGTCCCAACGAGCAGCTTTATAATCCTATTTTTAAATGATAAATAGGTTTCAAAAAACTGTTTCTTAGCCTAATAAGCTAAACTATTGATGAAAAGGGAAGGTGATTCAAAAAAAAGGAGGCTGTTGGGCCTCCTTTTTTTAATGGATTTTAATCCAAGATTATAAAATGAATCGAGTGGAAAGAAAATTCGATTGTTGGTTTTCAACGATTTGATTCACGATGTCTTTGTTCAACTGGTTTGCTTTCGTCGCTACCACCGTACGGATTGAGAACGAACGCAAGGCTGCAGTTACCGACAAAGTTCCTTCTGCAGAGTCCTTACGGCCCGTGAATGGGAATGAATCGGGGCCACGTTGACATTGTGCATTAATATTCACCCGAGAAACTTGATTAACGGTCGCATCGATTAATTCAGAAATTTGATTCGCATCAGTTCCGAAAATCGCTACTTGTTGTCCATGAGATGATTCATGTATGTAATCAATAGGCGTATTTAAATCGTCAAAAGGCACTACAGGTACCACAGGACCGAATTGCTCCTCATGCCAAACCTTCATTTTACTATTCACGGGATACAAAAGGGCAGGGAAGAAGATTGATTTGAAATTCTCACCTCCATGTGGATTCATGATTTTGGCGCCATGTAATTTAGCATCTTCGATCAATTCTTTCAAATAAGCAGGCTTATTAGGTTCTGGTAATGGTGTAATTTGAACACCCGGTTCCCACATCATACCCACTTTAAGTGCTTCGATTTTTTCTGCTAGGCCTTTATTAAATGCATCAGCTAACGAGGCATGCACAAAAATGATTTTAATCGCGGTACAGCGTTGGCCATTAAAGGATAAAGATCCTAATAAACATTCATTGATTGCATTGTCCAATTGCGCACTTTCCGTAATAATCGCCGCATTCTTCGCATCTAAGCCTAAAATTGCACGAAGGCGATTTACCTTCGGGTGCATTTTCTTTAATTTATCCGCCACTTTGGAAGAACCAATTAAGGTCAACACGTCGATTTTTCCTGATTCAATTAATTGAGGAATGATCGAATTTCCCCGGCCATACAAGGTATTAATTACACCCGGAGGAAAACTGTCTTTAAATGCTTCTAAAAGCGGGTAATGCAATAAAGTTCCGTGTTTTGGGGGTTTGAATAACACAATATTTCCCATAATTAAAGCCGGAATTAAGGTCGTAAATGTTTCATTTAATGGGTAATTAAAAGGTCCCATACATAAAACGACGCCTAAGGGAGACCGACGCACCTGGCCGATTATTCCATCCTCAATTAAAAAGGTTGACGAATTACGATCAATATCCTTTAAAGCACCAATAGTATCATAAATGTATTGAACAGTTCTGTCAAACTCTTTTTGAGAATCACCTAAGGATTTACCGATTTCCCACATCAATAATTTCACTACCTCTTCCCGCTTTTGAATCATCTTTTGTGTGAATTTTTCCACACATTCGATTCGCTTACTCACGGTCATAGATGGCCATTCGCCCCGACCATTTGAATAGGCCTTTACCCC
>CANHCG010000255.1 GCA_947459055.1 Cytophagaceae bacterium
AATGTCCCCGAAACTTCTTGTCCATCTTGTAAACGCAAAGTAACCGTACCATAGCCAGGGGCAATTCGTGCACTTGGTTCAATCAAGGCCTGTAAAATTTGCTCCCGCGTTAGGCGGCTTCCGATACCCTTCAACGAAGGACCCACGATACCACCTTCTCCGCCTACATTATGGCAACGAACACATTGAACCGTCTGATTTCGATTAAAAATGAAATATCCAGCCTGTAAATTCCCACCAAATAAGGCCTCTTTAAATTCATCGGTTAACGTTCCTTTGGTTTTTAAGGCGTCTAATTTGGCGATTAATTTGTCTGATTTGGTCGCTTCGACAGCTTCCATTAAATCCAATTTGATGCCGCTCGGTAATTTATCTCCTACCATCCGATCGATCAAATCATTTAAAATATCAGATGTATTAGCAACATTCATTTTTCCGATGGCTTGCAACAATTGTTGCTGTTCCGGCAAACTACCTTTTTCAAAAATCGGATTGGTAATATTCGGTAAATCGGTCTTCGAAATCTCAATCTTATTTAAACTACCAAGCGACACGCCACGTACCCCGCGATCCACATCATCCATCCCTTTTTGGATAATAAGGCTCAAATTAGGGTCATTTAAGGCCGTTAAGGATTGTAATTGGGCCGTCCGAACTTTCGGATTTGGGTGATTAATGAAGATTTGTGTTTGTTCGGAACGGAAATCTTGAATCTTTAATTCGGCTACTAATTTCCCCGTCGCAATTAACACCTCCGGATTCGAGCTCCGTAAAAAAGCAGGAATTTTAGGCAATATTTTTGAAATGACATCCGCTGGATTTCGGTCCAATTTACCCCGATGACGGCCATCTACCCTGTCCATCACCGATGGATTCGCCCAAGAACCCAAGGTCGCAATCGCTTCCGCACGAATCACATCACTGATATCCGATCGCTCTGAAAACTGAACTAATAAATCAATTTCTTTGGCGGTTCCCACCCGTAAACAGGCATTGATGGCACGGCGCAACAAAGCCTCTCCTTTCCAATTCGGATTAGTCAAACTCGCCGCCAAAGCAGGCAAAGCCGCTGGAATCGATTCATCATCATTTATCGCACGAGCTGCTTCGGTCGCTATGTATTCATCTGCATCTTGCAAGGAATTCGCTACCCGTGGACTTGCCAAACGACGTAAAACCAACACCGATGCGATGCGCAAAGAACGATTCGACGATTTCTGTAAGGCGAGGATCGGTTCCTCCTTCCCGATCCGTGAAAGGGCCAATACCGCCGCATGACGTAAATAAAGGTCTTGGTCTTGGTTGCGTTCGATTAAAGCAATTAATTCAGGAATTGCCTTCGTCGATTTAATCCGACCTAAAGCCTGTGCCGCGAAGAAATTAACTCGAGGAGCTTTGGAACCTAATAAACGAATCAATTCATTTTCAGCAGGTACGTACAATTGATCTCCCAACACCTTCGCCGCCTGCGCTTGGATTTCTGAATCGGTATCAGCTAAATATGGAAGTAATTGTTCACCTAAACTTCTATTTTTTTCGATCAATTGGCCCATACCCCACATCCCATGCACGCGAGCTAACTGATTTTCTTTTTGTGCTAAGGCCTTTTCGAATGACGCACTTTGTCCCCGCTTGGCAAGCTCGAATTGTGCTTTTAAACGAACACGTTGGTCGCCATAGAATAATAACCCGTACAATTGATCCACGGATTGTTTCTCATAATCTTGTTGGATATAGGTTTTTGTTTGAGCGCGTTCGGCTTGTAAATCTTGTCCGTTGGCATCCACATCAATTTTCCAGATTCGACCGTAGTTTTTAGTATCCCAACCAAACACCCAATCTGCTGCATACAATGCTCCTTCTGGACCAAATCGAATCCCAGTCGGTAAAATACCACTTACGACATCCACTTCGGATTTAAAGTCAAAACTGGCTCCTTTGGGCTTTAAATCAAATGACCAAATGTGGGAGTTATTCGCATTTCCAACGAATTCTACTAAGAAAAACTTATCCGTCCATTTCTTACCAAGCGCCGTTCCTGGGTTGTACAACATCCCCGTGGGACCATTGTGGAAATTACGAATCGGCGGGATTATGTATGCCGCTTGGCCTTCCCAACGTGGCACGAATAATTTCTCATCCATCCAAACTTTATATAAATTGTTTGTTGGATCCGTGTATTTACCATATTGCCAATTTGACCGCCAGCCCGCATCTGAACCCTCGACTACGTGAACTAAGCGCTCACTTTCACCCGGATGATCCCCATCATTATCTGAACTGATTAAATTTCCATAATTATCGAATACAAATTCGTGCGTATTTCGTAATCCTGCTGCATAGACTTCGAAATTACTACCATCCGGATTCGAGCGAACAATCACACCGGAATTCGGAAATTTATAATTTTTCCCATCAAGCGCCGTAATATTTGCGCCGATATCTCCGATTTGCCAATAAATCTTGCCATCGGGTCCCTCCGTCACACCTGACATCCCATGTCCACCGAAACCGATGTGCACGCCATAGCCATGTGAAATAGAGACAGGATTCGTCCAAAGACCCTTTTTGTGTGTATTTTCCAATCGCCATAAATCAGGTCCCACGGCGATGAAGGCATCTTTTTTACGGACTAAAATACCCCCGGAGACGTCGGTGATTTCTTCATTAAAACCATTAAAAACACGGGTGGAGATATCCGCAAATCCGTCTCCGTTTTTATCTTCGATTTTCCAGATTTCTTCCTTCTCAACGGCTAAATCTTTCCAATCATGCGATCCATCCCCATTCAGATCTTTTAACCATTCATTTTCTGCACTTTTTTCTGGCGCGAAGGTTTTACGTAAAAAGGCACGGCGATCTTCTACGCTTTGTAAACCAATCGACTCAGTCATCCAATCCCGATGTCCGCGAATATCAAATTCAGAGTTCTTTTGACGGTTCGTTCTGGTTAAAAATACAGACCCTTGGTCATCGATGTCCATGGCTACGGGGTCGATGGCGAGGGAATCAGAGGCCCATCGGCTAATAACTAAGCCAGGTGCAATTTTGATGGGTGTTTTTTCACGAGCGGCTTTTGCTTTTTCAGCTACATTGTCTTGATCCTCCAAAATGACTTGAAAGGTATCTTTTTCTAATTTGTTCATGCAGGAAAATGCGAACAATTGGCTCACACATGCTGCGATTAGTAGATTTTTATTCATGGTTTTAGTTTTCTTCGTCCATCATACTGCGACGTTGTTTGGCAGCTTGTTTGGTTGTTTTAAATCGGTAATTGAATGTCAAATTCACTTGGGTTAATCGGCCTTGGCTTTCTGTGCGGGTATAAAAACCTGTTCCCATGAATTCAGACCTCATGATACGCGAACTAAACACGTCTAAGACGTTCAGGGTAAAGGTTCCATTGCCACTCATGACATCTTTGCTTGCCGAAAAATCCATCCAGGTCATGTATCCACGTGAACCTTGGGGTGTTTTTTGGGGCGCTTCATAATTAGCCCGTACTTGCGCATCAATTCCCGCCCCTAATTTAACACGAGAAGTGTGACGAACAAACCAAGAATAGGTATCTGCATAAAAATTTGTACCTAAATTTCGTGCATCGGTGATGGCTCGGAAAAGATTTAGGCTGAGATCGGCCTTCCAAGCCTTTGTTAGATTGTATGAACCAGTCATTTCGGCACCCATGGATTGCATATTGGCGAAATTATAAGGCAATCGTTTGCTATATCCATTCTCGTCTACCGTCCGAATTTGATCGATTTTACCGGTAGTATTCCGATAATACAAAGAAGAACTGATGCTTCCATTCGTTAAAAACTTCAAGTGTCCG
>CANHCG010000256.1 GCA_947459055.1 Cytophagaceae bacterium
AGATGATGTGTTAAAGTTTTATGCCAAAAACAAAGCGGGCGAAATGGTTCCTTATTCTTCATTTGTGAAAATGAAACGGGTATATGGCCCAGAGCAATTTACACGATACAACATGTTCACTTCAGCCATGGTCAATGGAGAACCCGCCCCAGGTTTTAGTTCAGGAGCTGTGTTAGATATTATACGGGCGGAGGCGTTGAAAAGTTTGCCTCGGGGATATACGTTGGAATGGTCGGGTATGACACGAGAAGAGGATTTAGCAGGAAATCAGGCCATCTTCATTTTCGCGATTTGTTTATTATTTGTGTATTTATTGCTGGCCGCCCAATACGAGTCCTTTTTGCTTCCCTTTCCTGTGCTCCTTTTTTTACCTATGGGTGCGATGGGAACCTACGCATTTCTTTATTTTTTCGGGTTACAAAATAATATTTATGCCCAAGTTGCCTTAGTCATGCTGATTGGATTATTGGGTAAAAATGCCATTTTGATTGTCGAATTTGCCATCGCCAAACAAAAGGAAGGTGCTAGTATTATCGAAGCTGCCAAACAAGGGGCTTTCTCTCGTTTGCGACCTATTTTGATGACATCCTTTGCTTTTGTGGCTGGTTTGATTCCATTGATGCTGGCTTCTGGGGCGGGTGCGATTGGGAATCGGACGATTGGAACCGCTTCGGCGGGAGGGATGATTTTAGGAACCTTAGGGGGTTTGTTGTTGATTCCTGCTTTATATGTTGTTTTTGCTAGTATGTCTAAAAAATTCTCAAAATGAAATATATCGGTATAGGAATTTTATTGATGATGGGATTGGGGGCGTGCCAACAAAGCCTTTGGAAAAATCAAATCAAAATTGATCAAGAATTAGAAGCCTATCGAAAAGATTTTCAAGGCGAATCGGTGGCGGATGTGCAAGCTTGTTGGAAAAAAGATACCCTCTTAATCCAACTCGTTGACTCCGTGCTCCTGCGCAGTATGGATATCAAACGTGGGTTTTTAGATATTCAAATGGTTCGAAGCCAATTCGAATTTACGCGAGGTCTTCGTAAGCCGGTTGTTTCAGGTATAGTCCAACCCAGCCTTCGGAAATTTGGGCAATACACCAGTGATGGTGTCGGAAATTTCGATACCCAATTTTCTCCCAATATCACCCGGGAACAAAAAATTCCGGAACATTTACCTGATCTGCAACTCGGATTTCAAAGTTCCTGGGAAGTCGATCTTTGGGGGAAATTAGCCAAAAAGAAAAAATCCAGCGCTCTTCGATTTCTCGCCACTGAATGGGGGCAGAAATGGATGATTACCTCCATTGTATCGGAAATCGCCTCTGCCTATGGCCAATTGGGCGCCTTGGATAAAGAATTGGAAATTTTAAAAAGCAATATCGAAATTCAACGCAAGGCCTATGAGCTCGTTCGGATCCAAAAAGAGGCGGGCGTGGTGAATGAATCGGCGGTCCAACAATTAGAGGCGCAATGGATTAATTCCCAAGCTAAAGAAGGGGATATTCAACAAGAAATTGTTCAAATTGAGAATCAGATTCGTTATTGGCTCAATAAGCCCAATGCCGAAATTCCTCGCACCAAATACCCCATTGAATGTCCTATGGACAGTGTGCTTTTGGCTAATATCAAGATCGACCAATTGGTCAATCGGCCCGATGTTAAACAAGCAAAAATGGAGTTAGAGGCCCAAGTATTAGCCGAAGAAAGTGCTAAATTAGCCTTAAAACCAAGTCTTGTTCTTTCTGGAATATTAGGTGTTCAGGGTTTTCAACCTCAGTATTTGTTCCAATTACCCGGTTCGATGGCCTATTCCTTAATCGGCGGATTAACGACCCCTTGGTTAAATCGTTCAGGTCTGATTTCTGAGGTGAATTTTGCATCGGCTAAATTGAAATCCTTGGATTTAGCGTATCAAAATGCATTATTAAAAGGATATTTGGAATGGGATACGCAAGTGAAATCGTTGATGTACCTAAAAAATATGTCTACCCTCAAGCAAAAGGAAGTGGTTTTGACGAAAGGCGCTGTGGCGACGGTGGCCCAATTATTTAATTTGTCCAACGCCAATTATATTGAAGTCTTAATGGCTCAACAAAGTGCGCTTGGCTCAGAACTCGAACTACTAGAAATCTACCGTAAACGATGGATGCATTCCATCCAATTATATCGTGCCTTAGGTGGAGGCTGGTAAAGACACCAGTTCTTCGATCACCCGAGGAAAATCACGGTGCTCTAGCACTTGCCCTTTCCGAGCGACATCCTCCGGCGTGTCGCTCGGATCCACGGCAAAGGAGCTTTGGAAAATAATGGCCCCTTCATCATAGTGTTCATTCACATAATGAATCGTGATACCAGATTCCTTTTCGCCCGCGGCTACTACCGCTTCATGAACAAAATGGCCATACATACCCTTTCCGCCAAATTTCGGTAATAAGGCCGGATGTAAATTGATGATTCTGTTCGGATAGGCTTGGACAAATTCTGCTGGAATTAACCACAGGAATCCCGCCAAAATAAGATAGTCCGTTTGTAAGGATTGTATTTTACGTAAAAGCGATCCGTTTTTGTACTCCTCTCGTGAAAAAATACTGCAGGGGACGCCTAAACGCTCAGCTCGTGCGATGACCCCCGCCTCAGGATTATTACAAAAAATATGGCTGATTCGAATCTGATTCAAATCCTGAAAATGGGCAATGATTTTTTCGGCGTTCGAGCCGGATCCGGAGGCGAAAATGACTAAATTTTTCAAGCGAAGGGATTATTTTTGACAAATTTAGGCTTAAAACAGGAACCTTTTTGGTTTTCTACGAGTTTTAATTCTTTTCTCATAAATTTAGGGCATGAAAATCGGGATCATTTGTTACCCAACCTACGGGGGAAGCGGCGTCGTAGCCACGGAACTAGGCAAAGCACTCGCTTCCGCGGGTCATCAGGTCCATTTTATTACCTATACCCAACCGCCAAGGCTCGATTTTTTCAACGAGAATATCTTTTTCCACGAAGTTAGTGTAGCCTCCTACCCGCTTTTCGAATACTTGCCCTATGAATCCGCACTCGCCAGTAAAATGGTGGATGTGACGATCAACGAGCAATTAGACCTCATCCACGTTCACTACGCCATTCCGCATGCATCCGCAGCTTATTTGGCCAAACAAATATTAAAATACAAAGGCATTCACGTGCCGGTAATCACAACGTTGCATGGAACCGACATCACGCTCGTAGGTCGCGATCCATCGTTTGAGCCGGTAGTTACCTTTTCGATCAATGAATCCGATGGTGTGACCGCCGTTTCCGAAAGTTTAAAAAATGATACATATGCCGAATTTGAAATCCTGAGCAACATCGAGGTGATTCCCAATTTCATCGATTTGGAACGCTTTAAAAAACAGCCCAAAGAACATTTTAAATTGGCCATTTGCCCGAATGGCGAAAAATTACTGATGCATACCTCCAATTTTCGGAAGGTTAAACGCATCGAGGACATCATTCGGGTATTTGCGAAGGTTCAAAAACAGATTCCATCCAAACTTTTGTTGGTAGGCGACGGCCCAGAACGGTCGGGCATCGAAGCGCTTTGTCGAGATTTAGGTGTGTACCAAGACGTGCGCTTTTTGGGTAAATTAGACACCATCGAGGAGGCCCTTTCCCTCGCTGATTTATTCTTGCTCACCTCTGAAAAAGAAAGTTTTGGCCTGGCCGCATTGGAAGCCATGGCTTGCGAAGTTCCTGTAATTTCTTCGAATGCCGGAGGAATTCCTGAAGTGAATATTCATGGCGAAACGGGTTTTGTGAGTCAAATAGGTGACATCGATGATATGGTTAAAAATGC
>CANHCG010000257.1 GCA_947459055.1 Cytophagaceae bacterium
AAGGCGACCCCGCCGTTGTATTAATCGCCGGTCTTCAGGGTTCTGGTAAGACAACTTTTTCAGGGAAATTAGCCCAATACATCAAAAAAGGGGGTCGCAATGTCCTTTTAGTAGCTTGTGATATTTATCGACCGGCGGCAATTGATCAATTGAAAGTGCTTGGCGAACAAGTTGGGGTAGAGGTCTATGCCGAACCCGATAATAAAAATGCCGTTTCCATCGCCGAAAATGCGCTTTCTTATGCCCGCAAAATGGGTAAAAAAGTGGTTATTGTCGATACAGCCGGCCGTTTAGCGGTGGATGAAGCGATGATGAATGAAATTGCTGCGGTAAAGCAAGCGATTCGTCCGACGGAGATTTTGTTCGTGGTAGATTCCATGACTGGTCAAGATGCCGTAAATACCGCAAAAACCTTTAATGAGCGTCTAAATTTTGATGGGGTAGTCTTAACGAAATTGGATGGCGATTCACGTGGTGGAGCTGCGCTTTCGATCCGACAGGTCGTTGAAAAACCGATCAAATTTATCTCCACAGGAGAAAAAATGGAGGCCTTGGATCAGTTTTATCCGGATCGGATGGCTAATCGAATTTTGGGAATGGGCGATGTGTTGTCCTTGGTTGAAAGAGCCCAACAGGCATTTGATGAAGACGAAGCCGCTCGTTTAAACAAAAAAATACGTCAAAATAATTTTTCGTTTGAAGATTTTTATGCGCAGTTGCAGCAAATCAAAAAAATGGGAAATATCAAAGACTTAATGGGCATGGTACCAGGTATGGGTCAGGCAGTTAAAGATGTGGATATTTCAAACGATTCATTTAAGCCGATCGAGGCGATTATTCAATCCATGACCTTAAAGGAGCGCCAAAATCCTGATATTCTAAATCCATCGAGAAAAAATAGAATTGCAAAGGGGTCGGGGACATCGATTCAGCAAGTAAATAATTTGTTGAAACAATTCGAAGACATGCGCAAAATGATGCGCATGATGAACAAGGTCCAAGATGGCAAAATGAAAATGCCGAACATGGGCAATATGCTTAAACGATAGTCAAAAGGATCCGAAAGGGTCCTTTTTTAGTGGCTTAGGTTCATTAACTTGGTTTGGGAATCTATTTGAATCTCCTCCCTGAGTTGATAATAGCTATTTTTTTTATTTTCTTGAACGCCACATAGATATAATTGATATTTCCCATGTTCTAAAAATTCGGTATGCACGATGGCAGCGCCGGTTTTTGACAGGTAATTCGTTCCTGGCTTGAAAACAAAATCTCGAATAGCCCCTTTTTTAAACGACACAGGACTGACAAAACTTTTTTTGCTGCTCGCATGTTGGAGGACGATGTACCACGATTTGTCAATTGGATTATCTACGTTTAGTCGATTAAATACGATAAATGAATATCGTTTTAACCAAAGATCGGATTTTCCCTTGACCGAATCCGCGTGGTTTTGGATTTCTAGCGGAACAGTGGTTTTAAATGGGCTTGCAATTTGATTTAGGTTAGCCAATTGTTCCGAAGGGATTAATTGTTTTTCTGCTTGAAGCCATTGATTGGAATAGGCCTTCAATAAAATAGGCTTTACGTTATGAAACACCTGGGGAACTTCGCAGATGACGGTTTGATGTCGAGTCCAATTATCGTAATCCGCACGTAAGGTATTTTTTCGATCCATCATGGTGGCTGAATTATTGTAATACGACAAAAAGGAAAAGCCTAAGGATAAGCCTAGCATGGGAAAAAATAGGTATTTTTTTTGAGCTTTGGGCAAGTGCATGAGGCCCAAGAGATAGAGGCAAATCAGAGCAATGACGCCGTAAACAAAGTACCGGCTAGTATGGTAAAAAGTCCAATCATCTCCACTTCTAGGAATGGCTATGACCAGTATAGCGCCTACAACAAAAATGACTAAGTAAAAATAAAATCGATCGATTGTCGGATTTTTTTTCACCCATTTTTGAAAGGCGAAATAGCCGATCAATACCATGAGTATAGCCCCAAAACCAACGGCGAATTGGTCTTGGTTTTTAGTGAATTCCAAAGCGGTGGAGCCTAAAATTCCGAAAGCAAAAAAGGAGGTGTTCAAAAGACTAAATCCGAATTTTGCTTGTTGGCTAAAATTGAAAATCGGGATTAACGTCATTAAATAAATGATTAATGATAATATAGTCCAGCCAATCTCTTTTTTTCGCCCCTCAAAAAATAAATAAATCCCTATTAAAACAAACAAGGCCACCCCATTTCCAAAGGTAAACCCAGCCATAAAGGCACATAAAAGGGGCCAAAATAAAGATTTTTTTTCCTCTAACAGGACGAGCACGATAGCCACAAAAATAAGGATATGAATATGTTGAAGACCTACAATGGGCCAATGGATTACTTCGAAAAAATGGGGTTGGAATAATAAAAAACTAACTGGCAATAGGAAATAGAGTTCTAATTTTAATTTTCCAAATCGGCGCGCAATGAGTAAAAAGAAAAGGAAGAGCAGTAAATTTATGTATTGGACGATGTGCCTAAAATTCAAAGCACCCTCAATTTCTTGGTTTATCCACGTGATCAACCGTGGAATTACAATGGAATGATCATTGTCTACCCGAAATAAATCAGCTACCAAGGCAGTCGATTCCGTTTTCTTTTGTTCTTTGGCTACGATGAATTCGACCAAGGTCACATCATCCTGCATCGGAAAATTGAAACTAAAATAGGAAGTGTACGCAAAAAAAAATCCGATATTCGCAATCAGAATAAGGAATGGCCATTTAGAAGCGATTTTTCGCATGCTAATCTTTGCGCTTATTTGCGAATAAGGGCACTCAATTCTTTTTCAAATCGAGCAATCAATCGTTCCATCGTGGCATCGATGACCTTATCCGTTAAGGTTTGGGTTTCATCTTGAAGCGTAAAACTTACTGAGTAGGATTTCTTTCCCTCCCCTAAGTTTTTCCCTTCATACACATCAAATATGGCAACATTTTTTAAAATTTGCTTTTCCGTAAGACTTGAAAGCTTATAAATTTCATTATAACTTATCGAACGGTCAATTACCAAGGACAAATCGCGTCTCACTTCCGGGAATTTCGAAATTTCTTGATACACAAAATTTCCTTTTTCCTTCTTTCCCCAATAGTCCCAATCAATATCTGCCATGAAAACTTCCTGCTTGACATCCATTTTAGCTGCCAAATCTTGATTAATTAATCCAAACTCAACACAGATTTTCTTTTGTACCAAAACCCGCAAGCCATACGCATAAATTTGCGAGTTTTCAATCGGACTCGTCTCAAATTCCATCACGCCCAATTGTTTCATCAGCGCCACCACCGTCGAATAAACATGATGTAAAGCCGATTTTTGAGGGGTTTGCGCCCAGGTTTCTCCTTCACTTAATCCACTAAAATACAAAGTCAAATGTCTTTTTTCGATGTATTTGGCACCCTTTTTATGATAGGTTTTTCCGAATTCAAATAGTTTTAAATCCTTTTGTCTCCGATTAATATTATGTGCCAAGGCTTCCAATCCAGCAAAAACCATATGCTGACGCATCACGCCTAAATCTTCTGAAAGCCGGTTTAAAATTTCCACCGTATCGAATCCCAGGTCATTCGAAATCCACCCATGATAATCTCCCTTCGTCAACGAATTTGTGATAATTTCATGAAATCCTTTGGCTGCTAAACTTTGGGCGATTGTTTGTTGAGTCTTTTCCACGTCAATCAATGGAAATTCCGAAATAAAATGAGCGCTTAAATGTTCTGATAATGGAATATTATCTAAGCCATAAATTCGCAAAATTTCCTCCACCACATCTGCCTCACGCGTCACATCG
>CANHCG010000258.1 GCA_947459055.1 Cytophagaceae bacterium
AGATCAATTTTAATCCTAATTCTTGTACCGATTTCCTAAAAGGGTACACATTAATTTAGGTTTGAAATTTATTTGGAGAGGAAATAAATACATTTGATTCCGTAAAAGTGGATTATTGAAATAATAATTCAATTTTATCGATTAATAAGAATTGATTAATTCGAATATGTAGGCTTTGCTGATTCGGATTTTAGCTGATATAAAAGTACACTCATGTGCTTTGTGTTCTAAATAGAATGTTTGGCCCCTTCGATGGTTTTGAAGGGGCTTTTTTTGTTTTTAGTTTTATTGGTTTTTTTCACAATCATCATTTTCAGTTGCGTTTACTTTCTACGAATGATTTTTGATTAATTTAACTTCTTGATTTTTTTGAGTAATTGCCATGGTTCAAGTGCTTCATACATTTTTATCATGTATATTTAATCCTAAATCTAAACCTATCAAATGAAATTATTTCGCTCGCTTTGGCTAGTGGTCATTTTTTGCCATACAGCCTTTTCTCAAATACAAAAGGCCCCTGCTTATCCACTCGTAGTCCATGATCCTTATTTTAGTATTTGGTCATTTTCGGATCAAGTGAATGCTTCGGTGACGAAACATTGGACAGGGACGGATCATTCGTTGGTGGGCTTGCTGACCGTCGACCAAAAAACCTATCAATTCCTAGGTGCCTTACCATTTCCGGTTGAACCGGTGGTTCCCATTGCGGAACGTTCTCAGCCTATTTCTTGTCAATATACGGAAGACGAACCTGCTCAAAATTGGATGGATCCTGGATACAATGATGCTGGATGGAAAACGGGTAAATTGCCTTTTGGCAAAGGCTATAATAACAGTTGGGCCACTAGCTGGCCTTCAAAAAACCTGTGGGTTCGGCGCACCTTTCAATATGAGGAGGTTGATATCGAAAAACTGATTCTTTTATTACGGCACGATGATGATGTGGAGGTGTATTTGAATAATCAAAAAATCTATTTTTGTCAAAACTGCAATACGAAGAAAATCAAATCCATTGAACTTGCGCAGGAGCTTAAAAAACACTTGAAAAAAGGGAAAAATGTGCTCGCGCTGCATGGTACTAACTTGCGAGGGAATGCTTGGTTAGACGCCGGTTTCGGAAAACAAAAAAATGCGAAACAACTGAACCTCGCCAAACAAATTTCCGTCGAAATGACCGCCACTCAAACGAAATATGTATTTGCTTGTGGTTCTGTTCAGTTATCACTAACCTTTACATCTCCGCTCATTGCATCGAATTTGGATCTACTGAGTCGGCCCGTTTCCTATGTGGACATGGACGTGAAATCGCTTGACAAAAAAAGCCACGATACAGAAGTGACCTTTGCCATGGCTACCGATGTGGCGCGCAATGAAGCAAACCAAGCGCTTGAAACCGTATACCGTACTTCAGGGAATCTTCGCTACTTGAAAACCGGGCTAAAAAACCAACAAATTTTAGGGAAAAAAGGAGATGACCTCCGCATCGATTGGGGCTATGGCTATATGGCTACGACCCAACTGAATCACCAACTGAGCACTAAATCCCTCATCGACCTCATTAATCTTAGCGAAGGAAATCAAGTCGAAAAGCCGAGTACCGAAGCGAGCGTATTTCTATGTAATCAATGGCGGACTACAGCCGGTTCTTCAGTCCAAAAGACGAATTTCATGCTAGGCTATGATGACTTGTATTCGATTCAATATTTTGGTAAAAACCTACAAGCTTGGTGGGTAAAAAAGCACCAAACCATGGAAAATTTGCTTAAAACCTCGGATCGGGAACATGGAAAGATTATGCAGGTTTGTCGGCAATTTGATAAAAAACTAGTGGCAGATGCCCTTTCCGCCGGAGGAAAAGAATACGCCGATCTATGTGTAGCCGCTTATCGACAATCCCTTGCCGCACATAAACTTGTCCGAGGAGAACACGATGAAGTGCTTTTTCCTCAAAAAGAAAATTTCAGCAATGGCTCCATTTGGACCGTGGATGTGACCTATCCTTCCGCACCGCTTAGCCTCTTATATAATACCGATTTGCTCAAAGGCATGGTGGAACCCCTCATGTATTACAGCGAAAGTGGACAATGGAAAAAACCTTTTCCGGCCCATGACATCGGAACTTATCCGTTGGCAAATGGCCAAACTTATCCCGAGGATATGCCCGTAGAGGAAGCAGGAAACATGATTATTTTGACCGGTGCAATTTGCAAAGAAGAAGGGAATGCACGTTTTGCTAAAAAACATTGGGAAACGCTAACTCGATGGGTGAATTTTTTAGTCAAAGATGGCCTGGATCCGGTGAACCAATTATGTACAGATGATTTTGCCGGGCATTTGGAACGTAATGCGAATTTATCCTTGAAAGCCATCAACGGGATCGGAGCTTATGCCCAAATGGCTAGAACCCTGGGCATGAAATCCACTGCCGATTCCATGCAGGGCATCGCGCAAGGCTATGTAAAAAAATGGATGGCCATGGCCGATGAGGGGGATCATTATGCATTGACCTTTAATAAAAACAATACCTGGAGCCAGAAGTATAACCTTGTATGGGATAAATTACTAGGCTTGCATTTATTTCCCAAGGAGGTTTATCAAAAGGAAATTGCTTATTATTTGACCAAACAAAATGACTTTGGCTTGCCGCTGGATAGTCGGAAGATCTATACGAAAAGTGATTGGATTATTTGGACAGCCACGCTGGCAGATTCGCAGCGGGACTTCAAGGCCCTAATACATCCTGTACACAAATTTATGTTAGAGGGATCTAGTCGGGTGCCTTTCAGCGACTGGCATGAAACTAAAACCGGCGCGCATGTAGGCTTTCAGGCTCGAAGCGTGGTGGGTGGATTTTTTATCAAATCCCTCGAAAAGCATTGGGCAAAAAAATAAAATGGCTATGAGAAAAATCTTGTTATTTTGTTTTTTAGGGGCTTTATCGACTAATCTGATGGCGCAAAGTCCTGAGTTAAATTTGATTAAAAGCCGAATTGTGGCGGAATTATTTGCCAATCCAGCGGATGATCGGCAAGTAGGGCAAGCGCTATCTCACTTAAAGGAAGACGGGAGTTTTAATCACATCGATTATTCGGATTTAAGTACGACGGCGGGATTTCCGCAGGGCCGGCATACGAGTGATTTAGCCCAAATGGCCAAGGCCTACCAAAGTCCAACATCTACCTATTATAAAAGTTCTTTAGTCAAAGATGCGGTGATTCGAGGCTTGAATTATTGGGTTCAAAAGGATTATGTGGGGGATAATTGGCATGATAATCAAATCACGACTCCGACTAATTTAATCCATGTAGTCGTGGCCATGGGCCAAGATTTGCCGCGCGTATTACTAGACCAATTAAAGCCAATTATCGGTCGGGCTAATATGTCCGCATCCGGTGCTAGACCCAGCGGTGACCGCATTGTAATCGCCGGAATTTTAGCTAAAAATATGCTTTTTTTAGGCAATGAAACTGAATTCAATGCGATTATCCGGATTATCGAAAGTGATATGAAATTTGCCAATGGCGAACGGGGCATGCAGCAAGATTACAGTTTTCACCACCGACCTGATCGGGTCAATAATACCATTTCATATGGCTATACGAAATTCGCCAATACTTATGGCGAATGGGTTGCTTATGTGGCAGGGACTAAATTTCAATTTTCGAAGGAGAAAATTAATCAGTTAGTAGATTATTATTTAGATGGGGTGTATAAGCAATTAGTCTACGGCGTTTATGAAGATGTGGGGGTAAAAAATCGGGATATTACGAATAAATCCGCC
>CANHCG010000259.1 GCA_947459055.1 Cytophagaceae bacterium
GTTGGCAAAAATCCGCGGCCATCGAGAAAGTTGGGATTTACATACCAGGAGGAACGGCACCATTGTTTTCTACGATTTTGATGTTGGCCATTCCAGCTCAAATTGCTGGATGTTCCGAAATAATCCTTTGTACACCCGGTACGCACCCTGCCCTATTCTTTACGGCCAAGTTGTGCGGCATTACACATATGTCAAAAATTGGAGGGGCTCAGGCGATCGCGGCTTTGGCATTAGGAACAGAAAGTATTCCACAGGTATACAAGATATTTGGCCCAGGTAACCAGTATGTGACAGCCGCAAAGATGTATGCCAATCAAAATGGCATCGCGATCGATATGCCAGCTGGCCCCTCAGAAGTGGCAGTCTATGCGGATGAAACAGCTAATCCTAGGTACCTAGCAGCTGATTTATTGTCACAGGCTGAACACGGAGCAGATTCTCAAGTTATTTTATTGGCTACTTCGGAGGAAATGATCCAAAGGACAATGGAAGAAATTGAAAAACAAGTTGAGGAACTACCTAGAAAATCCTTTGCGCTACAATCTTTAGCAAATTCAAAAGCCATATTAGTTGAAAATCAGAAAGCAGCGGTTGAATTTCTAAACAAATATGCGGCTGAGCATTTAATTTTGGCTTGCGAACATGCGGAGGAAATGGCTAATCAAATTAAAAATGCCGGTTCCATCTTTTTAGGGAATTATAGTCCTGAATCAGCAGGGGATTATGCCTCTGGAACGAATCATACCTTACCCACCAATGGATTTGCAAGAGCCTATAGTGGGGTAAACTTAGATAGCTTTTGTAAAAAAATCACTCTGCAATCCATCACGAAGGAGGGTTTAGAAAACCTATCGGCGAGCATCGTAACCATGGCTGAGGCTGAATCCTTACAAGCACATGCAAATGCAGTAAAATTTAGATTAAGCTAATGAATTTCGAATCATATATATTGCCTCACATTTGGAATTTAAAGCCTTATTCATCCGCTCGAGATGAATTTAAAGGCAATGAAGGGGTATTTTTAGATGCGAACGAGAATCCAATTGGTTCTGCTACGGAAGAATCGTGGAACCGTTATCCGGATCCGCTTCAATACGATATTAAAACGATATTGGCAGATATTAAACATTGTCCAATAGATCAAATTTTCTTAGGCAATGGTTCTGATGAAGCCATTGATTTATTAATTCGAATGACTTGTCAACCAGGGCAACATGAGATTATCATTTGTCCACCTACCTATGGCATGTATGAAGTAAGTGCTTCGATAAATAATATATCGTTGCAACGAATAAATCTAACCCTTGACTACCAGTTAGACGTCGCAGGGATACAAAGTGCCATCAATCAAAACACTCGACTAATATTTCTTTGTAGTCCGAATAATCCGACCGGAAATAAATTGAACCGATCAGCTATTTATGAGGTATTGCAGTCCTTTCAAACAGGTTTTGTAGTAATCGATGAGGCGTATATCGATTTTTCAGATGAACCAAGTTTTATAAGCGAATTAAAAGCATATCCTCAGCTTATTGTTTTACAAACCCTATCAAAAGCCTATGGATTAGCTTCCTTGCGGTTAGGAATGGCGTATGCAGCACCTAAGTTGATTCAATTATTTAATAAAATTAAACCACCCTACAACATTGGTGGCGCCACCCAAAAAATAGTTTTGGAGGCCTTACAAAACAAAGAATTTGTAAAAAAATCAGTTGAATTAATCAAAATCGAAAAAGAGAATTTAATCTTAAAATTAGCTTCACAAAAGGATATAATACAAATTTTTCCATCAGAGGCTAATTTCGTTTTGATTAAGTTCAACCAAGCACAGGAGCTATTTGATTATTTAATTTCCCAAAAAGTCATTACAAGAAATAGAACTAATGTATCTTTATGTGAAGGTTCTATTCGAATCACCATTGGATTACCTGATGAAAACGCTTATTTATTAAAAAAGATTTCCGATTTTTATGCTTAACAGCTATGTATAAAAAATTGCTTCTTTCTTTTTGCATGATTTTAATGGCCCATCTTTCGATGGGGCAGTTGCAACAATGGGCAGCAGGTTTTAGAATCGGTGAACCCGGCGGTTTTATGGCACGAAAATACTCTGATAACGGTGTAAATGCCTTAGAAGTGAATCTTGGAACTTATGGAGGACTATGGGGAACGGATCGAAATTACCGCGATGGCGAATTTAGAAACATTGGATATTCCATCAACGTACTCTATTTATGGCATCACCCAACGCTGATGAATGCCGATTTACATACCTATTATGGGTTTGGTCCTCAAATAAATTCAAGAGATTTGTATGAAAAAGGAAAAACTATCTCAACTCGAAACCAAGGAATGGGAGCTGCGGCAGTGGGTGGTTTAGAGTATTTTCCGATCGATGCACCTAGCCTTTCTTTTTTTGGAGAAGTTGGATTTTATGGCGAAATTGCACCTAATCCTTTTTTCTTCCATATTCAAGGTGGCATGGGAGTACGCGTAAATTTTTAGGGGATGTAGCTCAGTTGGCTAGAGCGCTTGCATGGCATGCAAGAGGTCGTCGGTTCGAGCCCGATCTTCTCCACCAAAAAGCACCTCGCGGAGGTGCTTTTTTCATTGCTCTATAAACGATCTTTATAGGATTCAAATCCAAAGGATTTAAATAACACAAAATCCCCTTTCGAGTCTATTTTTCCAATATTTGGTAAATTAACCCCGTTAAAAGTTGTGGTTTTCACCATGGTATAATGAATCATATCTTCAAATATGATTTCATCCCCTATTTGTAAAGGCTTATCAAACGAATAATCCCCATAAAAATCACCTGCTAAGCAGGTCATCCCACCAAAACGATAGGTCGGTTTTCCCGCTACTGGAATTGAATTCGCATGACGAATTCGGGGTTTATAAGGCATTTCCAATGTATCTGGCATATGCGCAGCAAAACTACAGTCCACAATGGCCACTGTAATTCCAGCAGACTCGACAATATCTAAAATAGTTGATTTCAAAAAACCTGTTTGCCAACCCACCGCTGATCCAGGTTCCAAGATTATCGTCAAATTGGGATATTTAGTTTTAAACTCAACTAAAGTCTTAATCAAATGGCCCACATCATATCCCTCTCTTGTAATCAAATGACCTCCTCCCAAATTCAACCATTTTAATTGATATAAAAATTGACCAAATTTCTCATCAATCACCGCTAGCGTACGAGCCAACACATAAGAATCATTTTCACAAAGCGTGTGGGAATGAAAACCTTCAATTCCCTCAGGCAATGAATCGCCTAAATCAGAGCGCCGTATCCCCAATCGGGATCCCGCAATGCAAGGATTGTACATATCCGTTTCTACCTCCGCATACTCAGGATTAATTCGAATACCACAGGAAATAGCTTGATTGATGGCTCGGGAAGCGAATGATTCATATTGTCTTAACGAATTAAAACTTATATGACTCGCGTATGACATCAGCTCATCAAACTCTCTTTCTAAATAAGCCGGGGAATATACATGGGATTTAACATGCATTTCTTCGAAAGCCAATCTCGCCTCATGCAAAGAACTAGCCGTAGATCCATCTAAATACTGTTTGACCAAGGGGAATTCATGATAAAACGAAAATCCCTTTAGTGCACAAATAATTTCAATACCTGCCTTTTCACGAACGGAAGCTAATAATTTCAAGTTTGAAATCAATAAATTCTCTTCCAACACATAACATGGCGACGGAATCTGTGGATATTCCATGTTAGTACTCATGTGGTAATGTA
>CANHCG010000260.1 GCA_947459055.1 Cytophagaceae bacterium
CTTAAATCAGCTCCTCTAAGGTTGTTTTCTCCAACACCGATAAATTAGCATCCCGCCATTTGGCCAATACCGTCCGTAATCGACACGTCTCCTCATCCGCACAATCATCACATTTACCATAAAAATGCAATGAAACACACAAAGCCGGCGCAATCGGCCCATCCACAATCCTAATAATCTTCGCAAAGGTCACCTCCGCAGGCGGAATCCGTAAATAATAACCACCCCCTTTGCCTTTCTGACTTTGCAAAATCCCATGATTCCGCAATTCCAACAAAATCGCCTCCAAAAACTTCTTCGGTATATGCTCCGATTCCGCAATATGTGAAATCAATAAAGGCCCCTTTTCATACGCCTGAGCCAATACTTTTAACGCCTTTAAGGCGTATTTTGCTTTTTTAGAAATCATATCGTTTGCTGAAAAATCAAAGCTAAACAAATTTTAGAAAAATTCACAAATAACCCATTAATCCCCTCGATTAAATAGAACCCCAAGGCAAAAAAAAAGGCTGCCCGTTTCCGAGCAGCCTTCCTATCTTTCCTAAATTAGAAACGGAAGTGAGAGAACGCTTTGTTCGCCTCCGCCATTCTGTGCGTATCATCTTTCTTCTTCACAGCAGCTCCCTCTCCTTTTGATGCAGCAATGATCTCGTTCGCTAAACGATCCATCATCGTCTTATCACCACGCTTACGTGCATATAAAATTAACCACTTCATTCCCAATGAAACTTTACGTTCAGCTCGCACTTCTGTTGGTACCTGAAAGTTTGCTCCTCCCACTCGGCGGCTTTTCACCTCAACCGATGGCATCACATTATTCAATGCTTTTTTCCAAGTTTCTAAACCATTCTCTTTTGTACGGTCCTCAACCTTGTCCAATGCATCATAAAAAATAGTAAATGCAGTTGATTTCTTTCCGTCGTACATCAAGTTGTTAACAAACTTAGTTACTAATACATCCTTAAACTTAGGATCTGGTAATACGTAGCGCTTTTTTGGTTTCGCCTTTCTCATGTTTTCTGTTTTTTAAGTTCGACCCAACCTTCTGCCTTTTCCTGGCATACTGGATCTTTGTTCAATAATTATTTCTTTTTACCCTTTACTGGCGCTGCCACTTGTCCTGGTTTTGGACGCTTAGCACCATACTTCGAACGAGACTGTAAACGACCCGAAACTCCGGCCGTATCCAAGGCTCCACGAATAATGTGATAACGAACACCCGGTAAGTCCTTTACACGACCCCCACGAATCAATACGATCGAGTGCTCTTGCAAATTGTGACCCTCACCTGGAATGTAAGCATTCACCTCTTTTTGGTTTGTCAAACGAACACGTGCTACTTTACGCATCGCTGAATTTGGTTTTTTAGGAGTTGTCGTGTATACACGAGTACAAACCCCTCTTCTTTGTGGACAAGAATCCAAAGCAGGTGACTTAGACTTCCAAGTCATTTGCTCACGTCCCTTGCGCACTAGTTGCTGAATAGTTGGCATTTTAGCGTAATTACCTGTTTAATTATAAATTCATTTAATCCCAATGCGGACAAGCCACACTAACGGGGGTGCAAAGTTAACAAATCAAAATACAAATCAAAACAAGAAATTAGAAAATTATTTCAAAAATCCCCTAATTCCCAATTCTAATCCCCTCAATTCTGCCAAACCTCGTAACCGACCAATCGCCGTATAGCCCGGATTGGTTTTTTTACCCGCTTGCAAGTCGTCCAACATCCGATGTCCGTGATCCGGTCGGAACGGCAATCGATAATCCTTCCTTCCCGCATCCATCCGCTTATTCTGCTCTTGAACCAAGCCCTTCATTACCCCAAACATGTCCACATCCCCATCCAAATGATCCGCCTCATGAAAATTGCCAAACTCGTCCCGACGCGTCGCCCGCAAATGAATAAAGTTAATCCGATGACCCAAACGCTCCACCATCCCCACCAAATCATTATCCGCCCGAACCCCATAACTGCCCGTGCAAAAGCAAAGACCATTCGCAGAACTGTCATAGGCGGCCAACAATTGTTCCGCATCTGACTCCGTACTCACCACCCGCGGCAATCCCAAAATAGGATACGGAGGATCATCCGGATGAATCGATAAATTAACTCCCTCTTCTTCCGCCACCGGCGCTATCTCCCGAATAAATTCATATAAATGCGTGCGTAATTCTGCATCACCGACCTCTTGATACGTGTCCAAAGCCTCTTGAAATGAAACCAAAGTAAAACTCTCCTCACTTCCCGGCAAACCTGCAATCACATTACGAATTAATTTTTCCCGCTGACTAGGACTCGACTGATCAAACCAACGCTTCGCGCGATCAATTTGCTCCGACGTATAATGCGCATCCGCCCCCGGCCTTTTCAATAAATACATTTCAAAAGCAGCAAATTCCGCCGCATCAAATCGCAATCCCGTACTCCCATCCGGAAAAGGAAAATCCAAATCCGTCCGCGTCCAATCCAAAATAGGCATGAAATTATAACACACCGTATCCAAACCAGCTTTGGCCACATTCCGTATCGACTGCTTATACCGATCAATATACATACGATAATCACCCGTCTTCGTTTTGATCGCCTCATGAATCGGTATACTTTCAATCACCGACCAGGTCAATCCCGCCGCCTCAATGATTTTTTTGCGCTCCAAAATTTGATCCAACTCCCATACCGTCCCATTGGGAACCTGATGCAACGCATTCACAATCCCCGTCGCTCCCGCCTGACGTACATCCGATAATTTCACTGGATCATTGGGTCCAAACCAACGCCATGTCTGTTCTAATGCCATATTTTATAGGTTTAATCGTAAAAAAGTCAAACAAATATACCCTCAAAAGGCCAATCTAGCCCTTTTTTACTTGCTAAAAAAAACCTTGCCAGGAGTCCAAGCAAGGTTTTTGTAATCAAGCATTTATATACTTACCCAAAAACCGCGTTCTTGGGTCGCCAAAATTAATTGATTTTTACCAAAAGCAAAACAATTCCTAGTTTTGATGCGCAGGTCTCAACAAATCCGTCACCGATTTAACCGGATTAAAGGTCTCCAAGGGAACTTCCACAAAAACCGTATTCCATTTGGCCATCGCCCCATTCCATAAACCAGGTAATTCCTGCGCCTTCAACGCCCGACCATCCTTGGTCTTATCGGTTATAAAACCCGTCGACATATCCCGAAAGGCCAATAAATCAAACGAATTACCTGCCAAATCCTTCGTCGCACATACCAAATCCACCGGATTAAAATGCGTAGATCCCGTAAAAATCGACTTTTGACCCTCATGGGCAAGGTCCACTTGCGCCGATTCAACCAATTGCAAAGTACTATTCCCCACCTCATCCTGACACCAAAAAGGCCCTCCCCCCGGTTCACCCGTATTTTTCACCACCCCACAAATCCGGGTAGGCCTCGCCAAAATAGCCTTTAAAAAATTAACCCTTTCCCGATCATTTAAACTTTCAAAGGCCAGCGCCGGAACAAAACCCAAATAAGCCTTCATAAATTTCTCCACCGAATTAATCACATCCTGACTTACCACCTCCTGGCCCAATAAGCCATGCATTCGCTTTATTTCACCCAAAATCCAAATCAATAATCCTCCCAAGGCCTTTTTGTAAACAATCGTACTCGGCTTCAATGCATCCGGCACCACATTGTCGATGTTTTTGATAAAAATAATATCCGCATTTAAGTCATTTAAATTCTCCAATAAAGCCCCGTGGCCCGCCGGTCTAAACAATAAACTCCCATCCGC